>NZ_FQVH01000013.1 GCF_900129075.1 Caldanaerobius fijiensis DSM 17918 | reverse complement strand
TCCTAGAGATAGTTTAACAGAGACAACCTGAAGAAGAAAGAGGGAATACGTGTACTACAATACAAAATGCAGCAATCGAGCATACATCGCAGAGAGGATTATATGTTTGGTCGATGAGTAGTCAAGCCTAAAATGAACTCACTGCGTTCGGGCTTGACAACCCATCTTCCCAAACATGGGTAGTAGCTATGCGATGTATGCATAAGTATCAAGTGGCACTTGATAGATTTAATCATGGTGAAATTTAAAGAAACAATATTTAAATATCAAAGATCTTTATTAATCTTGTTAAAGGTCGACCTTTTTGGTTGATTACAAATCATATTATACGAGGAGGGAGAAGAAATGAATGAGAAGCTGGGTAAATTAAATATCACAATTGACCCACGTATGGAACTTTTAGCGATAGTACAGTACTTTAGTAAATATGCTGATAGATTTTATGGTTTAGTAACCAGGGAAAGAGACATTTATACAGACAGGGTAATGGACTACTTTCAGCAGTATAAGAATCATGCAATTATTAATCTATTTGATGATATGAGCTTAAATGGATTTAATTTTGATGCTCCCCCAGCATCAATTTTATATCTTTCTAATCCCCCATTGCTAAAAGAAAAATTTCCTTTTGATGAGTATGTCATTAGAAGGGCAGGCGGAAGAGAAAAACTTGAAAATTTTATAGACTTGCTTAGGGATTTTTCAGAGAAAACACAGTTTATAAGTTTTTTTGAAGATAATAATAATCAAATCTTTTATAAACAAGTAATATCGTCTGTTATGCAAAAGATTAATAACCTTGATTACATTAGTATTTTAGAGGATTATTATGGATATGGAAAAGGGAGTTATAATATAATCCTTGTTCCTTTATTTTCAAACGGAAATTATGGACATCAAATAAAAGATAATGAGGGGCAAGAACATATTTATGCAATTTTAAACGCAAGTCATGTAGAAGATAGAATAACTAAAGAACTGTTAATAAATCTTCTTTGGCATGAATTTAGTCATTCTTATATAAATCCCATAACAGAAGAGAATTGGAAGCAAGTAAGTCAATATAACAAAATGTTTGACCCAATAAAAGAAACAATGGACAAGCTGGCTTATTCTACTTGGGAGACCTGTGTAAATGAACATATTGTAAGAGCTATAACCGTAAGGTTGATTTGCTTACATATAGATTCTGATGAAGGCAAGACGCTTCTTGAGGACGAAGTTAAAAACGGCTTTATTTATATAAAAGAACTATGTAAGCTATTAGAACATTATGAAAATCATAGAAACATATATCCGACATTTAAAGAGTTTTATAGAGAAATTATAAAATTTTTTTCAGAAATTTATATGCATGATTAATTAATCGCAAGATTACATAGTGTTGGTAACAAGTGAAGCTATATATTTAAGCCATTTTTAACGATTTTATCAACAAGTTATCCACAACAATAAAAATCATAAAATAGAGTCCATATCTTAATTTACATAGTAATTCAAGATATGGACTTGTTTTTATCTGGTTAGATGCAAGTTATATATTTTTAACATATAGCTCACTTTTTTATTTTAAACGTATGATTGTTCCGATAGTTTTTTATATGTATTATAACGTGCTCTGGCGTGTTTCTCTGCTTCTTCAAATAACTGCTGTGCGATATCAGGGGCAACGTTCATCAGTGATGAATAGCGTATTTCCCCTTTCAGGAAATCCTGAAAAGATCCTGTGGGATCTTTTGAATCCAGTATAAAAGGATTTTTGCCCTGTTCTTTAAGCATAGGATTGTACCTGTACAGGTGCCAATATCCGCTTTGAACGGCTTTTTTCTCTTCTGCTATGCTGGTGCCCATGCCTGTCTTTATACCATGGTTGATACAGGGGGCGTAGGCGATGATGAGTGATGGACCTTTATAGCTCTCTGCCTCTATTATAGCTTTTATGGCCTGATTCATATCGGCTCCCATAGCTATTTGAGCTACATATATATAGCCATAGCTTATGAATATGAGGCCGAGGTCTTTCTTGGTTATTCTTTTGCCTCCTGCCGCAAATTTGGCCACAGCCGCTGTAGGCGTTGACTTGGAGGATTGACCTCCTGTGTTGGAATAGACCTCTGTATCCAGGACCAGTACGTTGATGTCGTCCCCCGATGCCAGGACGTGATCCAATCCCCCGTAGCCGATATCATAGGCCCACCCGTCTCCGCCTATTATCCAGTGGGATTTTTTAATGAGGAAATCCTTCTTAGCCATGATTTCCCCCAGCACTGCATTTCCTGTATAATTATAATTTTGAAGTATCTGGAGTATTCTGGCTGACGCCGTTTTGGACGCATTTCCGTCGTTCATGCCTTCTAGCCACTGTTTAAAGGCTTCCTTCAGTTCATCGCTAATGGGCATATTTAGTGCCTGGATCATAAGCTCTTTGAGCCTCTCTCTTATCTGGCGGACACCCAAAAACATGCCGTAGCCGTATTCGGCGTTGTCTTCAAACAATGAGTTGGCCCATGCTGGACCTTTACCCTGGCCGTTGACGGTATAGGGGATAGATGGTGCGCTGGCGCCGTATATGGAAGAACAGCCTGTGGCATTGGCTATCATCATCCTGTCACCGTACAGTTGAGTTATGAGCTTTATGTATGATGTTTCGCCGCAGCCCGGGCATGCCCCGTGGAATTCAAATAAAGGTTTTGCAAACTGGCTGCCTTTTAAAGTATTTACGTCTATAAGGTTGTCTTTTGTCGTTAGGGTGGTAGCGAATTCCCAGTTGGCTGCTTCGTTTTCGATTTGTTTTTCAGCGTCTATCATCACAAGGGCTTTGCCAGGTGCGGGGCATACATCGGCGCAGTTGCCGCAGCCTGTGCAGTCCAGCGGACTCATCTGTATGCGATAGTGAAGCCCTGTAAGGCCCCGCCCGACAGCGGGTTTTGTCTTAAAAGTTTCCGGTGCCTTTTTTAGTTCTTCTTCATTTAACAGGAACGGCCTTATAACCGCATGGGGGCAGACATAGGAGCACTGATTGCATTGTATGCACTTATCGATCTGCCATTCAGGTATCATAACGGCTATACCCCTCTTTTCATAAGCAGTGGTGCCCGGAGGGAAGGTGCCGTCTTCCATACCCGAAAAAGCGCTGACAGGCAGGTCATCGCCCTCCATCCTGGACATGGGCCGCTGGATATTCTTTACGAAGTCTGGTTCGTCAGTTACAGGAACCTCATCTTCTTGAGCGTTTTTCCAGCTATCAGGTATATTTACTTTTGACAGGGCGCTTATACCCTGATCGATAGCCTTCCAGTTCATTTCCACGATATTTTGCCCTTTTTTGCCGTAGTTTTTTACTACAGAATCTTTGAGGTACTTAACTGCTTGGTCTATGGGGATGATATTGGCCAGCTTAAAAAAAGCCGCCTGCATGATCATATTAATCCTGCCCCCAAGGCCGATTTCCCTTGCTATTTTGACTGCATCGATGATGTAAAACTGTATGTTGTTTTGAGCAATATACCTCTTAATACGGGCAGGTAGCTTTTCATCCAGCTCTTCAGGCTTCCAGGGACAGTTCAGAACAAATACCCCGTTGGGTTTGAGCCCTTTTAATAGGTCATAGTGGTATAAAAAGGACTTGTTATGGCAAGCTACGTAATCAGCACTATGCACCAGGTACGGAGATTTAATGGGTTTGGAGCTTATCCTCAAATGGGATACGGTGGTTCCCCCGGACTTTTTGCTGTCATATGAGAAATATCCCTGTACATAGAGGTCAGTGTTATCGCCGATTATCTTTATAGCTGCTTTATTGGCGCCAACGGTCCCATCAGAACCCAGGCCCCAAAATTTGCAGTTTGTAGTACCTTCATGCACGATATGCACATCCGCTTCTGGCAGTGAGGTGTGGGTTACATCGTCTACTATACCTATGGTAAAGCGGTCTTTAGGGCTTGGCGCTTTTAGGTTGTCGAAAACGGCTATGATGTGGGAAGGACGTGTATCCTTGGAGCCAAGACCGTATCTGCCGCCTATGATAAGGGGTTTGTTGGGTACATTGTTGTAAGCATTAACTATATCCTGGTACAAGGGTTCTCCTGGTGAACCGGGTTCTTTTGTCCTATCAAGTACGGCTATCTTCTTTACTGTTTGAGGTATAACATTAAAGAAATGCTTTAAAGAGAACGGCCTGTATAGCCTTACTTTTACAATTCCCACTTTTTCACCTTTACCCATAAGGTAGTCTACGGCTTCTTCGATAGTATCGCATACAGAACCCATAGCGATTATTATATTTTCGGCATCAGGGGCACCGTAGTAGTCAAAAGGCTTGTATGTGCGCCCTGTGATTTTTGCAATTTCGTTCATATAGCAGTCCACGATATCAGGCACGGCATCATAGAACCTATTGGATGCCTCGCGCCCTTGGAAGAATATATCAGGGTTTTGAGCCGATCCCCTTATTACAGGACGGTCGGGGTTTAAAGACCTGTTTCTGAACTCATTGACCGCATTGTAATCCACCAATGTTGCAAAGTCGTGGTAATCAATTACGTGGATTTTCTGTATTTCATGGGATGTCCTGAATCCATCGAAGAAGTGAAGAAATGGGATTCTGCTCTTGATAGCGGCTAGGTGAGCAACGCCTCCTAAATCCATTACTTCCTGTACATTGGATGAACATAGCATGGCAAAGCCTGTTTGTCTGCATGCCATGACATCGGAGTGATCGCCGAAAATTGATAAGGCGTGAGTCGCTACTGACCTGGCGCTGACGTGGAATACGCCCGGTAGCAATTCGCCAGCCATTTTATACATGTTGGGTATCATGAGCAAAAGGCCCTGTGACGCAGTAAAAGTGGTCGTTAATGCTCCTGCCTGCAATGAACCGTGCATGGCTCCAGCAGCACCTGCTTCTGATTGCATTTCCACTACCTTTACGGCCTGTCCAAAAATGTTTTTTAAGCCTTTGGCGCTCCATTCATCTACTAGCTCCGCCATGGGTGACGATGGGGTGATGGGGTATATAGCTGCAACTTCTGTAAAAGCATAGGCCACATAAGCTGCAGCGGTGTTTCCATCCATTGCTTTCATGTTATTTGGCATTAGTTCATCCTCCTCATGCCTAACGTACTTGTTCAAGTTCAGTACTTATTGTTTTTTATTTTATGAAAAATAATACATGGATGAAGGTATTATTGTAAAATATTTTTGCTAATGGTAAAATATAATTGTAAATTGCATTCCAGGGGTGAAGGGGTTGGCAAAGGCCATTGAAAGTACTCAAATAGAAAGGCAATGGAAGATATTGACAATCCTTTCCTGGGAAAAGGATTGGTTATCGGTTTCAGATATCAGTGAAAAGCTAGCGGTTCAATTTGGTGAAATAGTCAACAAGCGTACTATAAAAAGAGATATTGATAACCTATCTCTCATCTTTCCAATTTGTGAAGATGAGAACCCTTCAAAGGGAACTGTTTACATGTTAGATGGATTTAAGATGGAGAACGTCATATTAAATTTCGATGAATTACTGTCTTTGTATTTCATAAGGGAGAGTGTAAAAAATTTCCGCGATGACCTGGGGAAAACGGCATATCAGCTTATTGATAGGATGATAAGATCACTGCCTTCGGTCTATCAGGATTTTATTGAAAGACTCTATAAAGGATTTGTGGTAGAAGAGGACAAGAATATTGACAATGAGGTTTCTATGGATTTAATAAATACGCTATATAGGGCTATAAGCGAGAAAAGAAGTGTAAAGATGAAGTATTATTCCTTTAGTTCTAATAGGATTAGCTATAGAGAGGTTGACCCTTATATTATTTATCATAAGGATGGTTATTTCTACCTTGCAGGTTTTTGCAAAGTACATAACGATATAAGGGACTTCAGGATATCGAGGATATTGGAAATAGAGATCCTTGATAAAAATTTTGAGGTCTCAGAGAAATTTGATAGAAATAAGTATAATAATTATGTATGGAATATATTAAAAGGGGAGGAAGTGGTTACTGTAAAGGTGCTATTCAAAGGAGATGCGGCCAGGCTTGTAAAGGAATATGAAAGGCATAGAGCTGATAGAATTGTAGACAATGGAGATGGAAATATAATATTTGAGAAAAAGGTATCTTCATATGAGGAGATCATGCGATGGATATTGGGTTATGGCAGTCAGGCCAAGGTTTTAGAGCCTCCAGCGTTGATTGATGCTATACAGAAGGAGATCAGTGCTATGAAAGAGGTATATTGTAAATAGGGGGATGGTTATGGAAGTCTATGATGTCCTCAAACTCATTGAAAGAGGCAAGATAAAGCCTGAGGAAGGTATTGCGGCTATAAAGAGGTTGATTGACAGCAAACGGGTTCTTATCAGCAAGAGAGAGATATTGCCTGCGCGCCGGCGGCAGTGGTTGGGGCAAAAAAGCCATGGCTTGAAATTATATATAGAAGATGTTGATTCTAAGTTCAGGTTAAATCTGCCTCCAATTCCGTTATTTTTATTAAATGCATTGTTTTTGGTAGGCTTTAAGCTTATGTGTATATTTCAAAGGTATATGCCCGATGATGCCAGAAAGATATTAGAGGACATAGATCCGCGGGATCTTAGAGCCATATTGTGGCATCTCAGGCATGCTGGGAAATTTGATATGGTAGACATATGTGCACAGGGTAAAACTAAAATCAAGATAAGGCTGGTTTAAAAATTTTGTAGAGAGGTGATTCAATTGAAGAGGTTACCAACGAGAGAGGAGATTGATGCTAAGTATAAGTGGCAATTGGAGGATATTTATGCTACCGACGAGTTGTGGGAGAGTGACTTTAAAAAGTTAAAGGCGATGCTGCCGGACATCCAAAAATACAAGGGCAAGATAGATTCTGCTCAAGCGGTATATGATGTATTGAAGTTAAAAGACGATATAAGCATGATAGCTGAGAAGTTGTTTACATATGCTCGAATGAGGAGAGATGAAAATAACGACAATACGGTTTACCAGGCGCTGGCCGACAGGGCCATGGCTATGATCGCTGAAGTGCAGAGTGAGCTATCTTTTGTAGTTCCTGAGCTGCTTTCAAAACCAACTGAGGTACTCTATAAGTATATTGAAGAAAAAGAAGAATTGAAACTTTACAAAAGATATATTGACGAACTTATAAGGCAGAAGGACCACATTCTATCAGCAGAAGAAGAAAGGCTCCTCGCTATGGCAGGAGAGGTAACCGAAGCCCCTGATACTATATTTACCATGATAAACGATGCTGATATAAGATTCCCTGTGATAAAAGATGAGACCGGTGAGGATATAGAACTAACCAAGGGCAGATATATACAGCTTTTAAAGAGCCATGATAGGAGAGTTAGAAAGGATGCCTATGAAGCCCTTTATGATACATATGGTAAGCTGAAAAACACCCTGGCGACCACTTATAGTTACAGTGTGAAAAAGGATATATTTTATGCCAGGGTAAGAAAGTACAATTCGTCACTGGAGGCATCTCTGGATGATGACAATGTTCCTGTAAGTGTCTACGATGGTCTCATTGATGCGGTCAATAGTAATCTGGGGCTTTTACACAGGTATATGTCATTGAGAAAGAAGATTTTAAAGCTCGACCAGCTGGCCATGTATGATGTGTATGTGCCACTGGTAAAGGACGTGAAGAAAGAGATACCTTATGAGGAAGCCACAAATATAGTGAAAAATGGTCTTACACCTTTGGGCAGTGAGTACATTGGATTGCTGGAAAAAGGTTTTAATAGTAAATGGATAGATGTATTCGAAAATCAGGGCAAGACTAGCGGCGCTTATTCATGGGGCTGTTACGGCGTTCATCCATATGTGCTTTTAAATTACCAGGGAGCTCTTGACGACGTTTTTACATTGGCTCATGAGATGGGGCATGCCCTTCATACTTATTATTCCAACAGTTCTCAGCCGTATATATACGCTAATTACAGGATATTTGTGGCTGAAGTAGCATCAACGTTGAACGAAGCCCTTTTGATTCATTATTTGCTGGAAAAAACCAGTGATAAAAATGAAAAGTTGTACTTGATAAACCATTATTTAGAAGAGTTCAGAGGCACTGTTTTCAGACAGACCATGTTTGCTGAGTTTGAAAAGATAGTCCACGAAAAGGCTGAATCAGGTATTCCTCTGACCCCTGATTTACTATGCAGCATATATAAAGATCTTAATGCCAGATACTTTGGTCCGGATGTGATTACAGACGATAGAATTGCGCTGGAATGGGCCAGGATACCGCATTTTTACAGGAGTTTTTACGTATACAAGTACGCCACCAGTTTCTCCGCAGCCATAGCCATATCTCAACACATCCTGCAAGAGGGCAAGCCAGCTGTGGATAGGTATATAGAATTTCTCAAGAGTGGAAGCACCGATTATCCTATTGAGCTTTTAAAGAAAGCAGGAGTAGATATGACTACACCCCAGCCTGTACACGATGCGTTGAAGGTATTTGGAGAATTGGTTGATAAGATGGAACAGATTGAGATATAGGTTATTTTTGAGTAAGTTTCACTAAAAGGAGGGTAGATAAAACAATTATCTACCTCCTCTGGATTTCCTTTCTCCATCTATGCTATTACCGCTTTCTACTTCGTCGATTATTTCGTCCCGCATTCCATGGATGCTCTCTAGTCTACGGCGATTTTTTTCTTTTATTCTGGCTATTTCTTCGGGAGATAATTCTTCAGCGTGTAATTTTAAATAATCTTCTGCTTCTCTGTAGTTTTCTATTGTGTCGTGAATCATATCCTGTAATTTCTCTACATTATCGCTGCGGTCGTCCGGTTTTGGTGGGTTTGATATATGGTTACTTTGTTTTGCCATAACCATTACACTCCTTTATTAATTAAATGGTCCAAATTTATATTGTTCATAAACATGATTAATATGCACAAAATAAAAAAAATATAAAGGCTATTGGAGAGTATCCAATAGCCTAAAGTGCTAAATGCTTTAATTATTTAATTGGAAATTCTACGGTGCGACCCTCTTTATATGACTTGTACGCACCTTCCATGAGTTCTGTAAGCTGTATGCCTTCTTCCAGGCCAAATTCAATGGGGGTATTGTTTAATATACCGTTGACCCATTGCTTGATAGGCGATGGAAGAGGTGCAGGTAATTGTATTGGCTTTATCCAGCCCGGTACGCCACCGTTGAGTTTAGTGGAAAAGAGCTTTATAGTGTTGTCAGGTCCTCCTATAAACAGATGACCTTCTGTGCCGTTAAGCTCCATGTAAAATGGGCTGTTGGTAGAAACAAACCCGGTTTCTGTAACAGCTATACCTTTATTTTCAAACTCAATGACGGATATGGCATTATCCTCAACGGGTTTACCTGTAAAGCTGTTGAACATAGATGTAATCCTCTTGGGCGTGCCCATTAACCACCTGGAGAGATACATGCCGTGTGCTCCCAGGTCAATCATAGCACCGCCGCCGCAGAGTACAGGGTCGTAGAAGTAATCGGGGAGCCAGTTGGCTATGGCACCATTGTGTGCATTTCTAATCCTCAACAGCGTTATGTCTCCGATGATCTTTTCGTCTACGACCTTTTTGGCGAAGAGAAGATCTGGTCTTGTTCTATGAGGGAAAGATATGCAGAACTTTACACCGGCTCTTTTAACAGCATCGGCGATATCCTGGCATTCTTTTACTGTCAAAGCCATGACCTTTTCCGTAAAGATGTGCTTTCCGGCATTGGCTGCTGCTACCATTACATCTCTGTGCATATTGGTGGGTGTACAAACCGCAACAGCATCTACGTCATCGCGCTTTAAAAGCGTTTCCAGATCAGCAACAAAATCAGCCCCCAGCTCCTCTGCCCACAGTTGGCCTCTGGCGGGTTCTTCATCCCAAACAGCAGTAATCTTAACGTTTTCTAATGAACGCAACTCGTTGGCATATCCTCTGGCATGAACATGCCATCCGCTTAACATAGCAACTCTTAACATGGTATACCTCCTCGCTGTTTAATCGTTTACACTCTATTATTCTACTTTTATTGAAAAATTCCTGCAGCAAATTAATTTTGACAAATTAATTTTTGAGATTCCGATTACGACAGAAGAAACACTACACCGCCGCCGATACCTTCAAACCAAACTGCAGCAAAGATTGGAAGCGGAATTGTAATAGCAAACGGCTTTAATGTCAGGACACTGTAAAGAAACCTATCTTCTTCAGGGGATAGGAGAAGTCACATCATCAGTAATCCTCTTGTACTGTTTTTTTATCTGTGTGTTGAACAATCGCAATGCCTGCCAAAATTACTAGTGTTCCAATAGCAAACTGCATGGATATTTTTTCTGAAAGAAGCATCCATGCTAGTAGACTGGCTAGGATAGGTTTTATAAGAAATATCATGGAACCCACTCCTGCATCCATATACATAAGTCCCACGAAATAAGTGTAATAGGCTATGCCTGTTACGAAAAATGTGAGATAAGCCATAGGAAGTAATGCCTTATACGGCACGTAGAATATAGGATAATGTTTTATTAAAAGTATCGGCAGTAAAAGCAAGCTTCCTATTATAAATGACAGAGAATTCATTATTACACTGTCGGTTTTTTGAGAAAATTTTTTGCCCATAGTTGTATAAATTCCATAAGTTATTGCAGCGAGTATCAACATGATAATCCCATAGGTATAGGATTTACTAATATTTAAGTCTTTGTAAAAGACAATGACAAGCCCTGCAATGCCTATGATTAACCCTAAGATCTTTTCGAGATTTAGATTTTCTTTTAGGATAAAGTGAGCTGAAATTATTACAAAGAGAGGATTAGAGCTAAATATTACAGCTGCAAGGCTAGCTTTCGTGGCATTTATGCCTATTTGGAAGAAAGACATGCTAAGAACTACATTTACCAGGCCTATAAGAGATATATAGAGCATATCTTTTATGGCTAACTTTATCTTTTTGTTTTTTATATGATATACAGCGAGAGGCAGAAGAAGTAATCCTCCTATCAGAAATCTTATAAAGTTTAACTGATATGGATTTACGAGGTTCGTAAGCATTCTTCCTACCACTTCATAAGAGCTAAAAAATATTAGTGTAATTGTTAGATAAATAAAACCTTTATTCATTGTTAACCCCTTCCTGTAAGTCTGTTTTGTATTTTCTGAGATTGTATACAACAACATTCATTATACACCATTTTAAAAAACTTTTCCATTTATTAACCTTTCGTTAAACGTTATTATTGACAGGATTATATTAAAGGTGTATAATAAATAGGGTATTAATTAAATTATTTATATATATTTTGTAGTTTACATATCAACGATAAAAAGGAGGATTATAGTGGCATATCCACCGGACCCTTACTGGAAGATTGAGGTTATTCATGATGACGTTAAAAGAGGAAAGTTTAAATCGGCGATTTTTGATTTTGACGGCACGTTAAGCCTTATAAGAGAAGGATGGCAGGGTGTTATGATCCCTTATTTTGTGGAGGTTTTAAAGGAAACACCTCTGGCTGAAGATGAAGAAAGCATAGAAAAGTGTGTTACAGATTTTGTAGATTTGCTTACAGGCAAACAGACCATTTATCAGGCGATACAATTGGCAGAAGAGGTGAAGAAAAGGGGTGGGGTGCCCCTGGATCCCTTAGAGTATAAAAGGGAATATAACAGGCGTTTGATGGAGAGGATTCGCCACAGGATAGAAGGCCTTAAATCCGGGAAGATTGCCCCTGAAGATATGGTGGTTCCTGGTACTTTTGAGCTGTTAACTGCATTAAAGGAAAGAGGACTTGTACTTTATTTGGCCAGTGGTACTGATGAGCCCTATGTACTGGATGAAGCCAGAAGCCTGGGCATCGATGTGTTCTTTGACGGTATATATGGCGCACAAGATCAGTATAAATTATTTTCAAAGGCTAAAGTTATTCAGCATATGATAGAAAAGCATCATCTATCAGGCGATGAGTTGTTGGGATTTGGCGATGGTTTTGTGGAGATAGAAAATGTAAAAAGCGCAGGAGGATTGGCAGTGGGAGTTGCCTCCGACGAAGTGCGCAGAGCAGGTATTAATCAGTGGAAAAGAAATAGGTTGATAAACGCAGGCGCCGATATAATAATACCTGATTACAGGAAGACTCAGGATATTATCGATTATTTATTTCCTACGTGATCTCAGCTAAAGTTTATTGTGCAGTCGCTGCACGATTAATTCGCAATTAAAATTTTTAGAAAGAAGGGGAGGGCTAATGCCGTATAAAGAGTTTGATAGGAGCAAGTTAAGACTGAAACCGTTATCAGAGAGAGAACATGACCTGGATTTAAACTGCATGCTTCAGCTAGATGGAGAGATACCTGCATTCAATCATCCTCATATAGACGTTTTGGTTGATCGCATATTGAAGGCCAGAGATAGGGGTTCTGCTGTGATATTTATGATGGGAGCCCATGTTATACGGTCAGGGGTTTCACGTTTTTTGATAGAGTTGATGAAAAAAGGGCTTGTAACCCATTTTGCACTGAATGGAGCTGGAGCTATACATGATTTTGAATTCAGCTTGATCGGAGCCACTACAGAAAGCGTGGCAAGGTATATAAGGGAAGGGCAATTTGGCCTTTGGAAAGAAACAGGACAGATAAACGAAGCGGCGAAGATGGCTGTAAGAGAAAAGATTGGGCTGGGGGAAGCCATCGGAAAGATGATAGAAATCGGAAATTTCCCTTATAAAGATATAAGCCTTCTGGCAGCGGGCTATCGCATGCAGGTTCCTGTCACAGTCCATGTGGGTATAGGTCTTGATATCATCCACGAGCATCCTAACTGCGATGGGGCTGCTCTGGGGGAAGCATCTTATCGCGATTTTCTCATTTTTGCTCAATCCATCACTAATCTGGAAGGCGGGGTTTTTATAGATTTTGGGTCAGCGGTTACAGGGCCCGAAGTGTATTTAAAGGCATTGTCTATGGCGCGGAATGTAGCGTTACAGGAAGGGCGTACTATAGCTCATTTTACCACAGCGGTCTTTGATCTTTTACCTTTGGAACAGACGAATTATAGGGAACAGCCGCCGAAATCTGATCCCCGCTATTATTTCAGACCATGGAAGACCATCCTGGTCAGGACTGTCAGTGATGGAGGAGAAAGCTATTACATTCAAGGAGATCATAGGGCCACAATTAGCAATCTGGCGTGCAAATTATTAGTAAAAGCAGAAAGTGGTGAAGTCAATTGATTTATGAGGATGTGGAAAAAACGGTATCAAAATTTCCCGAAATTTCTATTTTAGTCGTAGGAGATTACTTCTTAGATAAATACCTGATAGTAGATAGAGCAAAGGATGAACCGTCCCTGGAAACAGGTCTTACGGCGTACCAGGTAGTCAATAAGAGGTTGAGTCCTGGAGCTGCAGGTACGGTGGTTAACAATTTGAAAGCATTGGGAGTGGGAAGAGTTATAACACTGGGTATTATCGGCGAAGATGGCGAGGGGTACGACCTGGAAAAGGGATTAAAAGCAATTAAAGCAGATACCAGTGGGCTTATTAAAACTCCATATAGGGTTACGCCCACTTATACTAAACCCATGAGCCTTGAAAATGGAGTAGAAACAGAAATGAACAGGCTGGATATAAAGAACTGGACGCCGACTCCTAAAGAATTGGAGGATCAGGTGATAGAGAGGCTTTACGATCTATCGCCTCTGGTAGATGCCGTGATAGTGCTGGATCAGGTGACCGAAAAGGATTGTGGCGTGGTAACGGCTAGGGTGAAAAAGGCAATTTCCGAGCTGGGACGTAACAAAAAAGACTTTATCATATATGCGGATTCCAGGGCGTATATCGGTGATTTTACTGACATAATGGTTAAGTGTAATGTCCATGAACTCATGAAGGTATTTGGCAAAAATGCTGATGACATTAGTGAAAATGAGGTTGAAGAATACGCTAAAAAGCTTGGGAACAAAACGGGCAGGACAGTTTTTATCACAATGGGTGAAAAAGGCCAGATGGTCGTCAGCGGTGAAAAAACTGTAAAAGTTCCTGCTATAAAAGTAGAAGGCCCCATAGATATCGTAGGTGCCGGTGATAGTACTACTGCCGGCACGGTAGCAGCTATGTGTGCAGGTTTGCTTCCTCAAGATGCGGCTTTAATAGGCAATATCGTCGCGTCAATAACTATACAGCAGATAGGTACTACAGGTGTAGCTACGCCTGAGCAGGTTTTAGAAAGGGCCAGGAGCGTACTCGTCGATATTTAGCAAGAAATATGATAAAATTAATCGTGGATGGTTAAAATAATCATAGGAGGTTAGATATGAGCATCTGGCATGACATACGCAGCGATAGAATAGCACCAGAAAGATTTATAGCTGTTATAGAGATATCCGCGGGCAGCAAGAAAAAATACGAACTGGATAAAGAAACAGGGTATATAAAACTGGATAGGATTTTGTATACCTCAACCCATTATCCTGCTAACTACGGGTTCATTCCCAGGACATATTCTGAAGATGGAGACCCACTGGATGTCCTGGTACTGTGTCAGGAAGAGCTGGATCCATTGATTCTGGTTGAGTGCTATCCTATTGGTGCAATCAAGATGATAGACGATGAGGATATAGACGAAAAGATCATAGCTGTGCCGGTAAAAGATCCTGCTTTTAATGTATATGAGGATATATACGATTTGCCTCCCCATATCATGCAAGAAATATCCCACTTTTTTGAGGTTTATAAGGAACTAGAGCATAAGGAAACCAGCGTCAAAGAGGTTTATGGGAAAAAAGAAGCCATTGAGATTATAAGAAAGGCCATTGAGCGATATAAAAAAGAATTTGGAGATAATTATAAGTCGTAACAAGGGTAACTGTTATAGTTGCCCTTTTGCTTTTTACAGGCGAATGTGCTATAATTTTGTAAAAGCAGTAGCTTTTAAATCGTCACACAGGGGGGAGAACTATAAGTTACAAATTTGATGTAGCGAAACTGATTAACAACATCCAGAAAGTCATTGTCGGAAAAGAATCAACGATAAGGCTCATGATCATTGCTCTTTTATCCGGTGGGCACGTATTGATAGAGGACATGCCAGGGGTGGGTAAGACCACATTGGTGAAAGCGCTTGCTAAATCGCTCAACTGCTCTTTTAGCAGAATTCAGTTTACGCCGGACATTCTTCCGTCGGATATAACAGGAGCGTCAGTATTTAATCAAAAAACGCATGATTTTGAGTTTAAAAAAGGTCCTATTTTTAGTCAGATAATATTAGCTGATGAAATAAACAGGGCATCGCCTAAAACCCAGTCTAGTTTGTTGGAAGTTATGGAAGAAGGGCAGGTTACGGTGGACGGCAATACATATTCTGTTGACGATCCTTTTATGGTATTGGCCACACAGAATCCTATAGAATACGAAGGTACATATCCTTTGCCAGAGTCTCAGCTGGACAGGTTTATGATGAAGATATCTATGGGCTATCCCGATCACTGGGAAGAGAAGGCGATTATCAAAAGATTCATAGAACAGGATGTGCTAAAAGAAATTACCCCGGTCATGACTGTAGAAGAGCTTAGGGAGCTAAAAAAAAGCGTGAGCCAGGTTTACGTGCATGATAGTATTCTCACATATATTGTGAATATCGTGCAGAGGACGAGAGATAATCAATACGTTTATCTAGGAGCAAGTCCCAGGGCGTCCCTTATGCTGGCGAAAGCAGCTCAAGCCAATGCTCTTATAAACGATCGCGACTATGTGATACCAGATGACGTAAAATTGCTGGCAATATCTCTACTATCTCATAGGATAGTACTAAAGCCGGAATACAGATTAAAAGGTATGAATAATGAAGAGCTCTTAAAAGAATTGTTAAACGAAGTTAGTGTTCCTGTGGTGAGAGATTATGCTTAAAAACTTATGGCGTCCTCTCCGTAAAAGATATATTTATGTCTTTTGCTTGATGGCATGTCTTTTTTTGATAGCTCTTTTTACAGGAGGGCCTTTTACTTATTCCTTATTTTATATATATGTGTTTACGATCTTGATTTCAGGAGTATGGTGTATAACGTCGTACAGAGGTATTACCTGTCGTTTGGAAATTGAAAAAGACCGCTTGACTGTTGGTGAAGAGACTATTATAAGATTGACTGTAAAGAACACTTATCCTGTCTTTTATCCATATGTGACGATAAGCGAAAGTTTTTTAGGTTTGATGCTTGATTCTACTTTACATCCTCTGGAAAACAGAGTGGTGGATAAAAAATTTGTGCCCGTTCGTTATGGGGTGTATAGGTTAGGGCCAATAAAAGTGGATGTGAAAGATGGTTTTAGAATCTTCACATATTCCCAAAATATAAAGGAGTACGTAAAAATAAAGGTATATCCAGGGCTTATACCTCTGAAGAACTTGCCATTGAAAGCCCATCAGCAGTTTGGCAGAATTACAGTAAATGACCAGATGTATGAAGATTATACCAGTATAGCAGATATTAGAAAATATGTATCCGGGGACAGTTTAAAAAAAATCCATTGGAGGACATCTGCAAAAAAAGCTGAACTATATGTTAAAAAATTTGATCAATTAGCAGACAATGCCATGAGTATTTTTTTTGATAGATATGAGCACCATTATCTTGATGAAAAGATTGACGAGATGGCCATGGAATGTTGTGCATCGCTTATAAGGTATTGTTTTGATATGGGAATACCGGTACAGGTTATAACTTCCAGGAACGTCATTGAAGCCAAAGGTTTCTACCAGTTTACAGATGTGATGGATCAGATAATATTGCTAGAACCCAAAGAGGATGTAAAAATTTCAGATGTTATAAAAAGTCATGAGGGTGTTTCATACACAGGCAATTCTATATCGATAATTACGCCAAATTTGGATACAGATCTGATCAATAGACTTATGTTTCTAAAGGCCAAGGGTTTTGGCGTTATGCTTTTCTTAATATGCCGGACAGAAAAAATACCTAAGAATTTAAATGATATAACTTTTTTAAACAGCAGCGGCATAAATGTAAAAACTTTGTATGTAAAAACCTAAAGGGGTTGTAACAAATTGGCAAAGAAATGGATTATGTTTATTTTATCGATTTCTATGGCATTTATAATAAATATGTCTATATCTAAAGGCCTTGCATCGCCTTATGCACCGGTTGCCGTGTTGTTTTTTACAATAATCTTTGTGCTGCTGGCCGTGGGTATTTTAAAATACCCGTGGTATAGCCTTGCTTTAGCTGGTTATGTGTTTGCTTTTACGGCATATCCATACTTGTATGGGGAAAAATCAAAATATGTAAAAAATTTCATAAACTGGTCTATTGCTTATGCATCTGGGAATGAACAAATAAATAGTTATATAATACCGCTTTCTATATTTATGTATGCTGTGATATCTTTCACGATATATGCTTTTGTGGTTAAATTGAAGGCATTTTATATAGCTGTTGGCACAGGTATATGTATTTTTGCTATTCAATGGTATGGTTTTGTAGACCATGCGTATACGTACATGTTATATTTTATCGCCGTGAGCCTGATATATTATGCGGTAGCAAAGTGTCCTGATCAGGTGGTGGATACAGGTATAATCGGTTGGGGACTTATAGCGTCTGTGGTAATAATGGGTACATTTCACATTATGCCTGTGAATGTGAAGCCTGTTTCCTGGCAACCGCTTGACCAATGGGTTCAAGATACGTTTCCAATAGTGAGGACATGGCGCGGCGGTGATATTGCAGGACCTGCGACTACGGGTTTTTCTGAGGGGCCTCAACGCTTAGGTGGGCCTGCTGTTGCTGACGATCGGGTAGTGTTTTATGTAAAGACAACCGCGGAAAGCCTTTATTTAAGAGGTGCGGTCTACGATACATATGACGGAAAAACATGGAAGAATAGCCATGAAAAATGGACAGTAAACAGAGATGGAATCATACCATTGACCTATAGTAAAAATGTCAGAGGTAGGAATATCTCTATTGAAATAATGGAGGGTCAAATAAAGACAAACGTGCTTTTTAGCGCTTTACAACCTATATATGTAAAAATACCTGATGGCACTTTTATAAACGATGAGGACATGCAATTACGCTATAACGGCCAGGTGAGTAGCGGCTTTAAATATACCGTTACATTTTTTTCAACCTATAGTAGATCCAAAGGAGATGAAAACTTATAAATCTCTAAAAGTACCCAGTGACATGAAGAAATATCTACAGCTCCCGGAGGAGTTGCCGCAAAGAGTAAAGGATTTAGCGCGTCAGCTAACTGGTATATATGATTCGCCTTTTGAAAAGGCCATGGCTATACAAACTTACCTCAGACAATTTAGTTATGACTTAAATGTTCCGGCGGCGCCTTCCAATAGGGATTTTACCGATTACTTTTTGTTTGATTTAAAAAAGGGCTACTGCACTTACTATGCGTCAGCCATGACTGTCATGCTTAGAAGTATAGGTATTCCAGCGAGATATGTGACTGGTTTTGTGTACCAATCAACTGGTGATGAAAATATAAAAGAAGATTATAAACCGGTTACCAACGCATCAGCTCATGCATGGGTTGAGGCATATTTCCCGGGTTATGGTTGGATAAACTTCGAACCCACACCCTTTTACCTGCCTTTGTATTTTGAGGCTAGTTACTCGAGTAGCAATTCACCATGGATGGTAGGACCTAATGGTATGACCGATTGGTACATGAATATTTATGCTAATAATAGCGTTACACCATCGACTTCTGTGATAGATAATAATAGTGAACACAATGTGAAAGATAACAAAACCGATATAGCAGCAAACAAAAAAGATTTTGCACGCTTGAAAAGTAAAAGCGAATACAACGGGAAAACAAATCTTAAAGCCATGTATATATTTATCTTCCTGTTTTTTATACTGATAGTTTCAATAGTATCAAGCATTATAATAAAGAAAAAGAAACTTATAGCGCATATGGATCCAAGGGAAAGGGCTATATGGCAATTTGAAGGGATATTACATGCACTAGCAAAAAAAGGCTTTGTAAAGCGTACGGGCGAAACGGTTTTGGAATTTGCTGATAGGGTTTCAAAGCATCTGGAATACGAGATAAACTTTCGCGATGTGGCTTCGGCATTTAACAGGATAAGATATGCGAAAGATTTGCGAGCCGGAGATATAGAAATAGTGCATAAATTTTATTGCATGGTTAAAAAATGAATCTTCTCTTGACATATTGGCATATCTGGTATATTTTATAAGTGTAGGGGATGATGAAGTATGGCTTGTATATGGGCACTTGAGCCATATGGAGTCAATAGTGCAACCGACCTACGCATTAAAAAATCCTGGAGATCCAGGTGATGAGCTGATCCGGGTTTTTGATTCTTATTCCAAATACCTGGATGATGCTCAAAACGTATGCCAGGGAGAGAACTAGTGTGTATGCCACCAGTTCTCTAATTTTTTTGTTTTTTACAAGAGGAGGGACCTGGATCGCTGCAACTATAAGATAGAGCAGGGTAATTAAAATGGCATTTAATATCATATAAAAACAACCTCCTTAAAATTTTGGTGGCTTACTGGTTATACCTGTTCGCGCAAGCCATGAGTGTACCTTTATTTCTACAGGTAGATGTGGGTAAAGGTCTTTCCAGTTGTTTTTTATCTTTTTCCAGATGTATGGATACCGCTTATGTATCTTTTCACCAAAACCAAAAACGTCAGATTTATAGTCTTTTTGAATTTTATTGAGAGCCAGCTCTATGCGATGCTTTATTGCATCGTTTGCTAACTGTTCCAGCTTATTTATCATCTTGGAATTGGTAAAATCCACGGTGGTCTCCTGTTCATCAAGGGTTGTTTCAGTGGTAACCGATATTTCCATATAAAGCCTGTTACCTTTTAATACAGGTTTAACCTCTGTTTTTGAACGGACAATTCCTAACGTAATCTTGCACTTGTGGCCTTCTAAACTTTGCTCCACTTCTATAGTACCGCCTTGTATCTTGTTGTTTATAAAAAGAAGTCCTGATGTTTCTAGTGGGTTGGTATATCCTATAAATTTATCTTTGTCAAATATTGCGGCGTCTTTTACTGATATACCGTTAGGTTTACCACTTTTTTTGAGGATATTTAATACACCCATGATCGGTTGTATCCCTTCACCTCCTGTAAGAGCTTTAAAAAAGTCGTTTACGTTTACTACGTAAGCTGTTGATGTCTTTGCAGATCTCTTTACAGCACCGAGTATATCGCCATAAGGGATTTTTTCAAGGTTTGCTGGAAGCTTTATAATGTCTTCGGGATTGCCTTTTAAGATCAGGAGATAGCTGGTCCTCCTGAATTCGTTTTTTCTTGTGAGAACATCTAATATATCTTTTAAGCCGCTTCGAGCCAATTTTTCTGATATAAGCAATACTTCATTTTGTTGTATAAATAATTCTCTGGATAGGTCGTGGTTAAATTTAGACAAGACTTTTGAAACAGTAGCTCCCTCTTCCGACACTATCAGGTAAGGTTTAGCAGCGCTTCCTCCACCCCCTCCCATGCCGCCGCTCTCGCTTCCGCCTTTCGATTGTGCCAGAACGGCCGGTTTTAAAATATGCAGTGTTAACTTTATGTTGTTATCCTGTCCTTTGTCTATGATGATACCTTGAACGAAGGCTAGTTCGTTTATCTCTCTTTTATCCCAGCAACCTGAGAGCATAAGGGCGATTGCAAGTATGATGCTTATGGTCATATTTTTCTTCATTGTTTATCACCGCTTTTATCAGCTTGTGGCTTGATATTGTCCGCTTCTCGTTTCTCATTTTTCTTGCCTATGTGGGTTGGCCTTCGCTTCATTGCCCACCGAGGCGCTCTGACAAGGGTATCCTTAATATCTCCTATATCGGTAGGTGCTAATGGAGACATGTAAGGTACACCAAAAGACCTGAGCGATGTTAGGTGGAGCAATATGGCCATCGCAACCAGGATGATGCCGTAAAACCCGAACATACTTGCGACAACCATTAATGGAAATCGCAGGAGACGAAATGTGAATTCAAAAGCATATGATGGAATCATAAACGATGCAATGCCTGTAAACGCCACGATGATAACCATAGCAGGTGATACAATTCCTGCAGATACGGCCGCATTTCCTATGACGAGGGCTCCCACAATGGAAATAGTTTGCCCTACGGTTTTTGGAAGCCTT
The DNA here is from genome assembly GCF_900129075.1 of Caldanaerobius fijiensis DSM 17918. NCBI lineage: Bacteria > Bacillati > Bacillota > Clostridia > Thermoanaerobacterales > Thermoanaerobacteraceae > Caldanaerobius > Caldanaerobius fijiensis. The sequence continues at coordinate 40,377 of NZ_FQVH01000013.1, read as the reverse complement.
ATACCTGCTTCTCTTAAAAGTTCGAAACTTATTTCCATAAGTAGCGCTTCTACCATAGCAGGAAAAGGTACACCTTCCCTTTGAGCTGCTATGGCAACGGCTAGCTGTGTTGGAATCATTTCAGGATGAAAAGTGGTAGCGGCAATATATATAGATGGCAAAAAAAGGCTTATAAATAAAGCCAGAAATCTTATCCACCTTATCGGAGTCGATATTACGTATGAACCATAATAATCCTCCGACGCTTGAAGAAACTGGAAGAATGTGGCTGGAACCATGAGGGCAAAAGGTGTGTTATCTGTCAATATAGCAACTCTTCCTTCTAGAAGGCATGCTGCTACTTTGTCAGGTCTTTCAGTGTGCTCGATGGTGGGAAAAGGTGAGTAGGGGGCGTCAGTTATCAATTCTTCAATGTAACTGCTTTCAAGAATTCCATCGATTTCAATACGCTTTAATCTGTTTTTGACTTCATTGACGAGGTCGTCCGTGGCGATATTTTCAAGATATACTATCGCAACATTTGTTTTTGAGACTCTGCCAATTTTGAAGCTTTCTATTCTCAATTTGGATGTCCTTAGCCTTCGCCTTATGAGAGTGATATTTGTCTTTAAGTTTTCGTTCAACCCCTCTCTTGGTCCTCTTACGACAGCTTCAGTTATAGGCTCTTCTATACCTCTCATGTCCCATTGTTGCGCGCTTATGACTATAGCGGTATCATAGCCGTCAATCAGCAGGATTACATTTCCATTTAAAAGAGCTTCTTCTAGTTTTTCTATCTCATTTTCTTCTTTTATGTTTTCCATTGATACCAGGTGATTTTGTATGGCTTTAAAAATATCTTCTCCATGGCAATCCGCACTCATAAGAGGTATGAGTATATTTTTTTGTATAGATTTTTTATCTACAAATCCGTCAATCAATATAACAGCGGCATCTATTTTTTTATCGCCTAATGTAAAATATCTGAATACTATATCCGTGTCGCTGTTAAATAAATTTTTAAGATATTCGATATTTACTTTAAGATTCTTTGATAAATACTGAGCGATGTTGTCGTTAGCAGTATCGCCAGCTTTTTTACTAATAAAATCTTTAACTGAAATGGGTTTTATGGTTTTTTTAGGCATATTATCGCATCACCTCGTAAATATTATTTGTGAGATTTAGAAATAATATGTTTAAACCACATTAAAATTAAATGAGGTGCATTTTGTGGCAAAAAACACGCAACGGTTCAGCATAGTTGATGAGAAGATATCAAATTTACAATTTGTGTACTTAATAATAATGCTTGTACTTACTACTGCAGACGTTTTTCCTCCATCTATAATCGCAGCATTATCGGGAAAAGATGCATGGGTAGCCGTCATATTATCCACAGTTACTGCTTCTTTGATTATGAGTCTATATATAACACTAGGAACTATGCACCAGGATAAAACCATTATGGAATATTCTACATATCTTCTTGGGCGCGTGCTGGGAAAAATGATAGGGCTGATATATATTGGTTATTTCATATATATTGGAGCTATAGTATTACGAGAATTGGGAGAAATATTACGGTCGGCTTTTTTGCCTACAACGCCTATAACAGCTGTCTTAATTATAGCTACTGCTTTGTTATGCTATGGCGTTTATTGTGGCTTTGAGGTGATAACCAGGGTTAATGAATGGTTATTTTTCCTTGGAATAGGTCTTTTGCAAATTGTTATAATCCTTGCCGTTCCTATGGCTGATTTTTCGGAGTACTTACCTGTTTTTGAGAATGGTATAATGCCCTCAATAAAAGGTGCTATAGTGCTTTTGTCTTATTTTGGGGAGAGCGTAATTACGCTTATGATATATCCCTCTATAAGGGATAAAAGCAGGACTATGCAAGCTGGTATATTCTCTATTTTTTGCTTAGGAGTGGTGCTGGAAATGGGCACTATAGCCATTGCAGTCTTTGGCGTTATTGGTACATCAAGAATGCTCTATCCAGCTCTCGAACTTGTAAGGATGATAAATTATGCTAATTTTTTACAGAGGCTTGATGCCACGATTTTGGCTATCTGGACAGCAGGCATTGTTCTGAAGCTTTTGCTTATAATGAATACAGCCAATACCGGTGTTTGTCAGCTAGTGGGTTTAAAAGATCCAAAGCCGACTATAATACCTATAGGTCTTTTGATCCTTACTTTATCTGAGTTATTTTTTGATAATGTGACGGATGTCTATTATTATCTTATGAATCACTTTACTTATACATTATCTGTGACGATAGGTATACCTGTGCTTTTATTTATAGTATCTTTAATAAAGCGTCAAATGACCAGGGTTTAAAATAAAACTTGACTTCTTGGAGTATATATGTTAATATTCTAACAAATAGAAGATGTATCCTGACTTTAAGGGGTAACACCTGACAAGAAGGGAGGCGTAAAAGAGATATGGTTGAATTATGCCTACCTTTACAGGTAGGTTTTTTAAATGAGGTGAAATTATGGAAAAGCGCATAGGGGTTATAGGTATTGTGGTAGAGCACAGAGAGCAGGTAGCTGACGAACTCAATAGGATATTGAGCCTATACGGCGATATAATTGTTGGCAGAATGGGGATACCGTACAGAGATAGGGGCTTATCTGTAATATCGCTTATCGTTGATGGAACGACTGACGATATAGGAGCCCTCACGGGCAAACTGGGAAATTTACCTGGTGTCCGAGTAAAGACGGCGCTTACGAGGTGATAACATGGATTATAAACAATTGGTGGATAAAGCATATGAGAAACATAACCTGGATAAGGAAGAGATAGAGCGCCTTCTAATGCCTGAAAACAGTGAAGATGAAGCTTACCTCTTTAAAAAAGCAGATCAATTAAGACATGAGACGGTAGGCGATTTTGTACATTTGAGAGGGCTTGTAGAGTTTTCTAGTCACTGCAGGCGAAATTGCAATTACTGCGGTTTGAGGCGCGATAATACTTCTTTATTGCGATACAGATTATCTCCTGATGAAATTGTAGATATTGCTCATAATGCAGCCATGTTGGGATATAAGACTATTGTACTGCAATCAGGAGAAGACGAATTTTACACAGCTGATATTATATCTGATATTATAAGGCGAATAAAACAAAATGATGATGTGGCGGTAACCTTATGCATAGGGGAGAGAAGCTACGAAGAGTATAAATTGATGCGGCAGGCTGGCGCTGATAGATACCTTTTGAAGTTTGAAACGGCAAATCCAGAACATTATGCTGCAATGCACCCTGATATGAATTATGACGACAGGATAAGATGCCTTATGATGCTTAAAGATCTTGGATATGAAGTGGGATCTGGCAATATCGTAGGATTGCCTGGTCAGACGATCGCGCACCTGGCGGAGGATATAATGCTTTTAAAAGAATTGGATGTGGAAATGGCTGGGATAGGGCCGTTCATACCTCACAGTAATACGCCGTTTAGAGGTGAGGCAATGGGGACACTGGAAATGACGTTACGTGTGGTGGCGATTGTGCGACTTATGTTGCCCTATGCAAACATACCGGCAACTACAGCAGTAGGGACTATACATCCGCAAGGCAGGCAAAAAGCTTTGATGGCGGGTGCTAATGTGGTTATGCCTAACGTGATGCCTTCGCAGTACAGACCTAGATATGAGATATATCCATCCAAGATATGCATAGGCGAACAACCAGCTAATTGCCGTATGTGCATTGAAGGGATTATAAGGTCGCTGGGGAGAGAAGTGGGTACGGATTATGGGAGCTATAAAGCTGGGCAGTGATTTTTAGAGAGGAGATGTTTTTATGATTAAAAAGGAAGAATGGGAAAAGGCAGATTTTATCAATGAGGATTTGATCAATGAGCTTTTAGAAGAAGGTAAAAGGCGTCAGTTTGACGTGGATAGGATAATCGACAAATCCCTTGAAGCTAAAGGTCTTACGCCTTTGGAGGTAGCGACCCTGCTGCAGGTAGAAGATGATAATGAACTGGAGAAGATATATAAGGCTGCCCGCATTATCAAAGAAAAGATATATGGCAAACGGATAGTACTGTTTGCGCCGCTATATATAAGCAATTATTGTGTTAATAACTGTGTGTATTGCGCTTATCACAGATCTAATACCCGAATAAAGAGAAGAAAACTTACAATGGAAGAAATAGCCGAAGAAGTGCGAATCTTAGAATCCCTTGGGCATAAAAGACTGGCTATTGAGTTGGGAGAAGATCCTGTAGAAAATCCTATTGAATATGTGGTAGACGCTATAAAAACTATATACGCCACGCAGAAAGATAAAGGAAATATAAGGAGGGTAAATGTAAATATAGCGGCAACCACTATTGATGAATTCAGAAAACTTAAAGAAGCTGGTATAGGGACATATATCTTATTCCAGGAAACATATCACAGGGAAACATATAAAAAAATGCATCCAATGGGGCCAAAGTCTGATTATGATTGGCATACGACAGCCATGGATAGAGCAATGAAAGCGGGAATAGATGATGTAGGACTGGGTGCTTTATTTGGGTTATACGACTACAAATTTGAAGTAATGGGATTGATATTCCATGCAAAACACCTTGATGAAACCTTTGGCGTAGGCCCTCATACCATATCGGTTCCCAGATTGAGGCCTGCAGAAGGCGTATCCTTTGAGAATTACCCATATATGGTTTCAGATCACGACTTTAAAAAGCTGGTAGCTATTATACGCCTGGCAGTGCCTTATACTGGCATGATATTGTCTACACGGGAGGCTCCTGAGTTTAGAGATGAGGTGATTTCCGTGGGGATATCTCAGATAAGTGCAGGTTCTTGTACAGGGGTAGGAGGATATGTAGAGGAATATGAGCATAAAAAAGACAAGGAGGAAGAAAAAACGGCTCAGTTTGAGGTGGCTGATCACAGGAGCCCTGATGAAGTTATAAGGATGCTTTGCCAATCCGGCTATGTGCCCAGTTATTGTACTGCGTGCTATAGAAAAGGGAGAACAGGAGATAGATTTATGGCATTGGCCAAGACGGGCAATATACAAAATTGTTGTCAGCCCAATGCACTGCTTACATTTAAGGAATATCTGGAGGATTATGCTTCTGAAGAAACTAAGAAAGTTGGATTAAAAGTGATTGAGGATGGATTGAAAGAGATAAAAAGCGACAAGGTTCGGCAGATAACAATAGAACGATTGAAAATGATAGAACAAGGACAAAGGGATCTGTATTTTTAAGGGATATGGATCCCTTTTTCTATGACTTTTTATAAAATTATCTGTGAAGGTTTATTGCAATTATTTTTCTCTGTAGTAGAAGTATACAAAAACTTAACAAATCGTCATTACTTTGTTAAAATAAAAGACAGACTAAGCGTGAAGGGAGAGGGGAATAGGTATTGAAGGCAAAGGGAAGTATCACTTACAAGACTTTAAATGAATGGATTAATTTTCGCAAACAGATAATAATCGAAGCATTTGTGGCGGGCGTTTTAGCTGGAGGTATTATTACTTTATTCAGGTATATTCTTGATATATTAGGACATGTGATTGAAAATTTATATCATATATTACGTGCAAATCCTGTATGGATTTTTGCATGGGCGGTTTTTCTAATACTCATAGGTTATATTGTAGGGTTGATTTTAAAAGAGGAACCCATGGTGAGCGGTAGCGGTATACCTCAGGTAGAAGGCATCATAACAGGGTATATTAAAGTAAATTGGTTGAGGACAACTTTGTGTAAGTTTTTAGGGGGAGTGCTGTCCATAGGTGCAGGGCTTTCTCTAGGCCGAGAAGGACCTTCAATTCAGTTAGGAGCTGCTATAGGGCAGGGGCTGAGTAGGCTATTGAGGAGATTTAGGGTTGAGGAGAAATATCTTATAACATGTGGTGCCAGTGCTGGTCTTGCCGCAGCATTTAACGCGCCCCTGGCTGGTGTTGTATTTGCTTTAGAAGAACTTCATAAGAACTTTTCGCCCCTAGTGCTGGTTTCAACAATGGTAGCGTCCCTTACGGCTGACTTTATCTCTTCAAGCTTTTTTGGCCTGAAACCTCTTTTTGATTTTAGCTACCTTACAATTATACCTCTAGAAAAGTATTTTTATTTATTGGGACTTGGCGTAATAATCGGAATATCCGGTGTGATGTTTAACACTGTGTTATTAAAAACCCAGGATATTTACGGGAAAATGAAAATCAAGTCAGAATTAAAACCTCTGATACCGATGTTATTGTCTATATTAGTGGGGCTTTATCTACCCGGTGCTTTGGGTGGGGGAGAAGGAATAATTAATTCTCTTAATAATGCCAATTACAGCCTATTATTCGTCATGATTCTATTGTTCGGGAAATTTCTATTTACAATGGTTAGCTACGGTTCGGGTGTACCCGGGGGTATTTTTATGCCATTACTCTTAATTGGTGCTCTTTTGGGGGATGCCTATGGAATCGGTATGAGTAGAATTTTCCATTTAAATCCAGCTTTTATTAAAGATTTTGCTATTTTGGCCATGGCAGGGAATTTTGCAGCTATAGTTAAAGCGCCTATAACAGGAGCTTTATTAGTTACAGAAATGACCGGTTCCTTTAGACATTTACTAGCATTAAGCACTGTTTCTATAACGGCGTATCTTGTAACAGATGTGTTTAAAAGTAAGCCCATATACGAGGCTTTGCTTGAACGGATACTCAAAAATAAAAGAGCAAAAATAACCATTAATGAAGAGAATAAAGTTTTATTTGAAATAGCTGTTTGCGTAGGTTCTTTACTGGATGGAAAAAGAATAAAAGATATAGAGTGGCCGCCACATTGCTTACTGGTAGGTATTAAAAGAGGTACTTCGGAATTAATACCGAGAGGCAATACAAAAATTTTGCCAGGCGATTATCTGGTGATTCTGACTGATGAAAGTACATTTGCAGATTTAAATGAAAAGTTATCAATAATGGCAACAGAACTAAAAGGCATTCATCTGAATAAATCTTGAGGTTTATCTTGTGTCCAGAATCAATAGAATAGCAGATGTCTGCATTAGCAAAGTTTTGATGGTGAAATCTTAGAATAGGGATAATAATTTAAATCTCCTCAAAACTTTGTATTAATTTTTTATATTTTCTGCATAATAGCACCAACTATTAGCACTTGATACTAAATAAATTTTATAGTATAATCATGGCAGAAAAAATCGAGAGGTGGTAACGGTGAAAGTGAAAATAAAGATCCCTTTAGGTAAGGGGTATAATCCGGGTGCCATATTGGAAATTATAGAGGAATGCACATTAGGTGGCGATAGGTATTATGATATATACAATCCTGAGACGGGAGAAAGATTTCTGTTAAAAGATGTTGAATGTGAAGTCATGGAAGAAGCTGATATTTCAACGAAAATAAGATCATTGAAAGAATTAATAGAGCAAAAAGAGCGATGTCTTGATATCATTCAGAATAAGAATATGAAATTATTGGAAAAGATGGAAATTGACATATTCAATAATATAATTAATTACTTTGAAGGCTATGAAACAATAGAATCTCTAGATATGAAGTTACTACAAAGTAAAGCTACTATTTTGAAGGCTTTTAAACTATAATAAAAGTGAATTAAATCCGATGGCAGCAATATAAATAAAGAAAGCGATTTTGTATTGTATCCACTGTGTATTGTGATATAATTGATCTTGACTTTATTTAATTAGGAGATGGTGGATAAAATGAGAGTAAAGTTTCTTGGTACGGCTGCCGCTGAGGGCTGGCCAGGCCTATTTTGCCAGTGTGATGCCTGCCGTAAGGCAAGAGAATTAGGGGGGAAAAACATAAGGACCCGCTCGTCTTGCATAATTGATGACCTATATATGATTGACTTTTCGGCAGATACATATTATCACGTTTTAAGAGATCATTTGGATTTGTCTCGCGTTAAACATTTATTTATTACTCATTCCCATGAAGACCATTTTTATCCACAGGATTTACAGATGAGGAAAAAACCTTTTGCATATTTCACTTCAAATGATCCTTTGCATGTTTATGGCAATGATCACGTTAAAGAGCGTTTTGACCAGGCCGGAGGTGAGGAAAAGAGTGATGGGACTTTGCGCTTTCATAAGGTAAATCCATTTGAAACGTTTATTGCAGGAGATGCCGAGGTGACTCCACTTCTGGCGGATCATGCTCCGGGCGAACAATGTTATATATACGCTATTAAACTAAATGGTAAAACGTTGCTGTATGGTCACGATACGGGTTATTTTCCAGAACAGACGTGGGAATACATTAAGAAATACTCTTTTGATGGTGTTATATTAGACTGCACATCTGGGCCTCAGGAGTCTATGAGGTACCATATGGGGTTCCCCACGGTTTTAAAGGTTAAACAACGATTATTGGATGAAAAAATTGCCAGAGAAAATACGATATTTATAGTAAATCACTTTTCTCACAATGGAGGTCTTATGCACGATGAGATGGTAGAGGCCTTTTCGCCATACGGTTTTGTAGTGACTTATGATGGCATGGAAATTGAGATATAGGAGGTTATATAATGGCGATTAAGATGATAATTGATACAGATATAGGTGACGACATTGACGATGCGCTGGCGATAGCTTTTGCGCTGAATTCGCCTGAGGTTGAGCTGGAAGGTATAACCACGGTTTTTCGTAATGTGAAAGAAAGAGCACGGCTGGCTTTGACGGAGTTAAACGTTTTTGAGAGGCATATACCTGTATGTCAGGGGATAGGAAGACCATTAATAAATTATGTCGATGTAGAGGAGATACCATGTCAATGCGAGGCAGTAAATAGGAATATAGATGTTATCGAAAGCAAAAATGCTGTGGAATTTATTATAGACGTATGCATGAATTCTAAAGAAAAGATAACGTTAGTCCCTATAGGACCATTGACCAATATAGCAGTGGCTTTACGATTAAAACCGGATTTGGCTGAAAGAGTAAGAATTGTACTCATGGGTGGTTATATAGGTGCGCCTCAGCCAGAATGGAATATACTCTGCGATCCGGAGGCTGCCCATATTGTGTTTAATAGCGGTGCTGACATCACAATGGTTGGCCTGGATGTCACATTGAAATGCAGAATAAATGAAGAGCAGATGAGATACTTCGACCAGTCAAACGACAAAAGGGTCAAGTTTTTGCGACAGCTGATTTCTCTGTGGCAGGGTTCAAATACTTCTCAATACCCTATATTGCACGATCCATTGGCTGTAGCCTCGGCTATAGATCCGTCGCTTATTACTGTTAAACCTATAGATGTGGAAATAGAATTGGCAGGTAAATATACCCGTGGGATGACGATACCACGCGATGGGAATAGTGTAAAAGCGGCTGTAGACGTGGACGTTAAACGTTTTATGGATATGTTTATGAAAAGAGTAGCATTTACCAGCGATATTGATATTTTGTAATAATAAGGAGGGAACTGTTTTTTCTAAATTCCCTCCTTTTATAACCTTTTATGCTTTTTTGGTTACTCCATAAAATGGTAAAGTTTTTACTAAGCCTTATGTAATTCAGAGAGTTGCACACCGCCTGTTCCTATGTTGTCTGCATTGTTTTCTCTTATAATAATAGTGAAAGCCTGTTTAGGAATATTTAGGGTTTCCGATGCTGCATTTGTCAGATTTACAATAAGTTTTGCCTTTGTTTCCTTTGATAAATTTGCTGGTCCGTCTATAGTGATAACCGGCATGTTATTTCCTCCTTTACTTTTGCTTTATTTTTATAATATAAATAATTCAACACAATTATAGTATTAAAATAGAGAACAGTCAAATATTGTTAATTTATTAACAGAACTTTGTTTGTTTGATGTATTTACCTTCTTTTACAAGATGTCATTCATAATGTACATATAAAAAGGTATGACTAATAGACTCAGTACGGTAGTGATTGTGATCATCATAGCGGCGAATTTGTGGTCGCTGCCATAAGTGCGAGATACGATGGAGATTTGAGCCATTACAGGTAGGGATGATTGTATTATAAATACTTTTTTCATCAAAATTTCTAGAGGTAAAAAGTATAATACAGCAAATGCTACCATTGGAGATATGATAAAACGACCTATTAGCAATGCAAGAACTTTATTGTCAAATTTTATATCCTTTACAGTCATATCATGTATTACAATTCCTATGAAAAACATGGACAAAGGTGTTGTTAGGTTTCCTATATATTTAAATGTGTCCATGACAAACCGAGGTAACTTTATACCCAGGAATATAAAAACTATTCCTGTTATAAATCCCATTAATGCTGGAGAAAAAATTTTTTTTATCGTTTCCAGTGAAAGTACTGGTAATCTGTCACCGTTATTTCCGTCTCTGGCTATGCCATATATTCCTATGGTCCAAAAAAGACTGGTGTTTGCCACATAATATAAGAGAACATAAGGTATAGCCTTATCGCCAAACAGGCATTGGTTTACAGGTAATCCTATGAAAATTGTATTGGAAAAAGCAAATAAGGCTACGAAAGCACCCCGCCTATTTTTGTCGATATTTAAAAGGCGTGCTAAACCTATTGCCAGGATGTATGCTATTAATATGCTGGCAAATGCTGCTAATGAACCCATTCCGTAGTGCAATAGTTTATCCTTTGTAAATGTGTCCATGAGGTTTGAAATCATAAGGGCTGGGAGGGATATATTTACGACCAATTTTGAAAAAAGCGACGCTATCTCCTCATTGAACCAGCCCTTTGAAGTCAGTACATATCCCACTGAGATCATTACGAGGATTGCGAGTATGCCCTGGGCAGCATCTATGAATATCATTGTAGGACACCTTATCGCCAACTATAGGGGTAGCCATTTTAAGACATTTTGTATGTATTTGTCCCAGAATCCCCACTCATGTTGGCCGGGTCCTTCTTCATAGGTAATATCGAGGCCTAGTTTTTGGCAATAATCTCTAAAAGCTATGTTGCCTTGATAGAGGAAATCTTCTGTACCACAGCATTGGTATAGTTTAGGCTTAGGTCCTTGGGATTGTGCTACCTTTTGGGCCAGATAATACAGGTCATTATCACTACCTTCTACAGTCTGAGGATCTCCAAATATGTTATAAAATTCAGATGCCATAGGTTCAGCAGCATTTTTAACCAGATTTACTATATCTAGTGCACCTGATAAGCTGGCAGCAGCGGCGTATTTATCTGGACATCTTAATGCTAGCTTAAAAGCTCCATAGCCTCCCATGGATAAACCTGCGACGAAATTGTCCTCCCTTTTATCAGACAGGGGGAAGAAGGATCTGGCTATTTCAGGAAGTTCCTCACTTATAAAGGTCCAGTAGCGGTAACCGTTTTTCATGTCTGTGTAAAAACTTCGGCCGACGGCGGGCATTACTACTGCAAGCCCTAATGGAGCTACATAACGCTCAATAGAAGTTCTGCGCAGCCATATGGTGTGATCATCTGATAATCCATGCAATAGGTACAAGGTAGGATGTTTTGAACGTATGGTACGGCCTTCCATACCTATCTGGTTCTTAGTCGCTTGAGGAAGAATCACATACATAGATGTAGAAACGCCCAGTACCTCAGAGAAAAAATCACAATGTATGAGAGCCATATGTATACCTTCCTTCTATAAGATTTTACTATAGTATACAATTTTTTGACGGTACAGGCAAGTGGTTATAAAAATACAGCAGGTAATACTTGCGCTTGTGAAGAACAATTGATATAATAAAGAAGGTTCAAAGATATATTTATATTTTGACTTTCTTTAATAAGGCGATGGAGCTCGCCTTAAATGCCTGAGATGCTGATGGCTCCTGCTTTTAAAAAATTAAAAGTAGGAGCTTTATTTATTTTTATTGAAAGGAGAAGCTAAGATTGTATCGAATTATATTAGTAGGAATTGGAGGATTTTTGGGAGCGTCTATAAGGTATATTATTTCTGGTTTATGCGTAAAAGTGTTTGGAGATACCTATCCTTATGGCACATTATTTGTGAATGTCTTAGGAGGATTTTTTATAGGGCTCATTATGGAGGCAAGTATTAATGGATGGCCTATCCCGCCTAATTTGAGGATTTTCCTTACGACAGGCGTGTTGGGTGGTCTTACCACTTTTTCTACGTTTGGCTACGAGACCATTTCTATGTTGAGTGATGGTAGCTATTTATTGGGAACAGTCAATATAGGCCTTAATTTGATATTGTCACTGGTAGGTGTGTGGATGGGAAAATTTTTAGCTCAGATATTGTTATAGGATGGAGGTTTTTAAAGTGAATATAAAAGGGAAGGGAAAACTGCTCAAAATTTTTATAGGTGAATCTGATCAATGGCACGGTGAACCATTATACCATGCGATTGTTAAGAAAATTAAAGAAAATAATCTGGCAGGTGCCACGGTTATTCGAGGCATAGAAGGCTATGGGGCTAATAGCAGAGTACATAGTGCCAGGATATTGAGGCTTTCGGAGGATTTACCTATTGTTATTGAAATAGTTGATGTTGAAGACAAGATAAATAATATATTAAGCGTATTAGATGATATGATAAAAGAAGGTTTTATGATAGTGATACAAGATGTGGAGATATACAAATATGCAGGTTCTAACAATAATAAATCAAAGCATGAGAAGCAAGGTTAAATATTTTCTAAGATGTGTAGAAAAAAGGAATCAAAAGTGTTAATATATTTATAGGTTTTATTGCTAAAGATTTGTCGTTATTTTTTGTCATAATTAGGGGGTTTATTTAATGGATATAGAAGTAAAAGTGCCAATGTTGTCAGATAAGATGAAAAAGGGGCGTATTGCAAGTTGGCATGTAGAAGAAGGTCAGTACATACAAAAAGGTGTACATTTGTTTGACATAACAGTAAATAAAATGAATTTTAAAGTTTATAGCGATTATCAGGGAATGCTAACGAAAATCGTTTGTCCTACGGGAAGTACGGTTCAGCCTGGCGATGTGGTAGCGGTTATTGCACAAGTTGATGAGGTACAGGCGACTGCTGTGAGCGGAGAAATGACTAAACAGGAATATAAGAATTATGATGTGGCAATTATAGGCGCAGGTCCTGGAGGATATGTAGCTGCTATAAAGGCCGCAAAGAAGGGTGCAAAGGTCGCGCTGTTTGAAAAAGACAAATTGGGCGGAACCTGTTTAAACAGGGGATGTATACCTACAAAGTCTTATGCTAGGGCCGCTGAAGTATATGGTATCGTAAGGCAAGCCAGTCAGTTCGGCCTTGATGTAAATATAAATTCTTTTGCCTATCTTAAAGTTGTTCAAAGAAAAGATAGTATTGTAGAAGAGCTTAGAGAAGGTATAGATGCCTTGCTTAAATCAAATGGTGTTGATGTGTTCTATTCTGAAGCGAAAGTGGATAAAGAAAAAAACATAATATTTGGTGAGAATAAGCTTAAAGCTAAAAACATTATTATAGCTACGGGATCATCGCCGGCGCAATTGCCGATTAAAGGTATTGATTCTAAAAATGTCATGAATAGTGATATAATTCTTGACATTAAGTCTTTGCCCCAGAGCTTATGCATTATAGGCGGAGGGGTAATTGGCATGGAGTTTGCCTTTATCATGAATCGATTTGGTGTTAAGGTATCTGTTGTAGAGATGATGCCCAATATCCTACCAACGCTAGACCATGAAGTGAGTTTACTCATTAAGAATATAGCCGAAAGTAGAGGTATAAGGATATATACGTCTTCTACCGTCGACAAAATAGAAGAAGAGGAAAATGGCGGGAGCATCGTATGTATTAAAGGGGAGAATACGAGACATCTTTATGTAGATAAAGTGTTTGTGTCTATAGGGAGAAAGCTCAATACGGATATAGGGCCGATTGCGGATTTGTTGGAATTTGATGGGAAGGCTATTAAAGTCGATGAATATATGAGGACAAATGTAGACGGTGTTTACGCTATAGGCGATGTTACCGGTAAGATGATGCTAGCTCATGTAGCTTCGGCTCAAGGTGAGGTGGCGGTGGATAATATATTTGGCGAAATGCAAACTCTAGATTATACAAAGATACCTGCGGCGGTATTTACGGAACCTGAGATTGGTTATTTTGGTTATACGGAAGAACAGGCGAGAGAAAAATTTGGCGAGATAAGGATTGGCAGATTTGACTTTGAACACAACGGAAGAGCAAAAACCTATGGAGAAACAGAGGGATTTGTAAAGGTAATCGCATCAAAAACAGGAGAAGTAGTTGGCGCATGGATTATAGGTAGTGGAGCTTCTGAACTTATCCACACGCTTTCAACGGCCTGTCAAGCAGGTATGGATGTGGAGGCTTTAAGAAGTGTAGTATATTCTCATCCCACCAGGAGCGAGACCATTATGGAAGCTATCAAAGATATTTTTGGGCAATCTATCCATAAGGCTTGATGTTTGTGGAGATGAGATTATGCTAAAAATAATAGACCTTGGCACCATGCCATTTAACGAAACTTTTGATATACAAAGGGATCTGGTTAAAAAAGCGTACAATGGCGATGATGATTTTATGGTTTTTGTTGAGCATCCACATATTATAACAATAGGGATCGACGGCAGCCCAAGCCATATCCTGGCTGAACGTTCTACCTTGGATGAGATGGGTGTTTCGGTACAGAGAATAGACCGAGGCGGTGATGTCACATACCATGGATATGGCCAGCTGGTAGGATATCCTATTATAAATCTCAGGAGGTATAAGAAGGACCTTCACTGGTATCTGGATACCATCGAGGACGCTCTTATAAACACTTTGAAACATTTTAAAATAAATTCAACTAAAGACCCGGAATATCCAGGGATATGGGTAGGAAACAATAAAATTGCAGCTATTGGCATAGCCGTAGATAGATGGGTAACTTATCATGGCTTTGCATTAAATGTCAATACAGATCTCGATTATTTTAAACTCATAATTCCTTGTGGTATAGTGGGTAGGGGCGTCACATCCATGATGGCTGAAAAGGGACATAAATTTGAGCTGGATGAAATAAAAAAGGTATTTAGCAAAAATTTTGAGCATTTAATAGCATTGGAATATAAAAGCGGAGGTATTTGATGTTTTACGCCGATATAAAAGACATAGAAAAATGGGAAGGGATAAACAGTTATCTCTTAAAAAACGGGATCAATACCGTATGTCGTGAAGCTTTTTGCCCCAATATGTGTGAGTGTTATGCAAATAATACAGCTACGTTTTTAATTTTGGGCAAAGTTTGTACCAGAAATTGTACGTTTTGTTGTATCGATAAAGGAATACCCGAAAAAGTGGATGTAGAGGAACCGAAAAAGATAGCTGAGTATGTAAAAAGATTAGGACTTAAATATGCTGTAATAACATCTGTTACCAGGGATGATTTGCCTGATGAGGGTTCCAACCAATTTGCCAGAGTGATCGATGAAATAAAGAAGATGGATAAACATATCGCCGTTGAGGTATTGATACCGGATTTTCATGGCAGGAAAGATTTGCTGGATAATGTATTGAGATCCGGACCTGATGTGGTAGGCCATAATATAGAGACCGTTGAAAGACTTTATAGAGAAGTGAGACCAAAAGCTGTATACAAAAGGTCACTGGAAGTACTTTGCTATATAAAGCAAAAAGGTTTTATAACTAAAAGCGGTATTATGCTGGGTTTAGGAGAAACCAAAGATGAAGTAAAAAGAACCATTGATGATTTGTGTAAATACGGCTGTGATATATTGACTATAGGACAGTATTTGCAACCTGATTATAGATACCATGATGTGGTGAGATATGTGCCTTTAGATGAATTTGAGTATTATAAGAATTATGCCAATGATATAGGCATTAAATATGTGTTGTCTTTACCTCGTGTTCGAAGCTCTTATAGAGCTTTCGAAATATATAATTTAGTAAAAGGAGGAATTGAAAATGGCAGTAGTGACTTTTAAGGCCACTTCTAGAAAGTTGCCAGAAGGCTTGGCGGTAGAGAGCGATGTGAGAGGATTTAAAATGGTTTTAGATGAACCAGAGGATCTGGGCGGTACCAATAAGGGAATGAATCCTGTAGAAGCCCTTCTCTGCGCATTGGGTTCATGCCAGTCCATTGTTGCAGCAGTTTTTGCTGAACAGCAGGGCATAAACCTGCAGGAATTCTGGGTCGAGCTGGAAGGCGATCTGGATACCGATGGGTTTATGGGTCTTTCTGATGTCAGACCAGGTTTCCTGGAGGTCAGATTTAAGATGCACATAAAGAGTGATTCGCCGGAAGATAAAGTAAAGGAATTTGCTAAATTCATTGAAAAGAGATGCCCTGTGGGCGATACATTGGCAAATGGAGTTAAACTGGTTTCGTCAGGTGTGGTTATTGAGTAAAGCTTGTTTAATAACTTGTTAAATAAAAGGAATAAATATAACAAAAGCTGGAGGATCGTTCCTCTGGCTTTTATTTTACATGATATTTATAATATGCTATAATTAAAAAGTATCGTAATGTATTTTTTGCGGGGGAGGTATTTTTTTTGTCTAGAAAGGAAAGGGATTTCATACTTTTTCTTCTGGCGGGTGCGTTTTTGGGTTTTGCTTCAGGCATTTCCGATTCTACATTGAACAATTATTTAAATGAAGTGTTTAAAATTTCAGCATTGCAGAGGGGCTGGATTGAATTTCCAAGGGAGTTGCCCGGGCTTCTGGTAGTTTTTATAGCGGGCTTTTTATTCTTCTTGGGCGATGTGAGGATTGCGGTAGTAGCCAATTTAGTAGGAGCTTTGGGCCTTTTTGGCATAGGCCTTTTTGCCCATTCTTTTAACGTGCTGTTGATATGGCTTGTGCTTTATAGCACGGGTCTTCATCTGTATATGCCTGTTTCTTCCAGTATCGGGATGAATCTTTCAACAGAAGAGGATATGGGTAAACGGTTGGGGACGTTAAACTCTATAAATACTTTGGGTAACGTGCTAGGTTGTATTGCAGTGTTGCTGGGATTTGGTATCTTTAAAATTAGTTACAATTTGGGGTTTATCATAGCAGGTTTCGCTTTCGTAACGGCGGCAGTATTGACTATAAGGATGCATTCAGAAAAACCGAAGTTACAGAAAGCCAAGTTTGTATTTAGAAAACAGTACAGCCTTTTTTACTGGCTAAATATATTATTTGGAGCTAGAAAGCAGGTATTTATAACATTTGCTCCGTGGGTACTTATTAAAGTATTTAACCAGAAGGTAGAGGTTTTTGCGGTGCTGGGTATCGTGGGTGCTTTAATAGGGATATTTTTTAAACCGTTGGTAGGCAGATTGATCGACATTATAGGGGAAAAATACATACTCATGGGAGAAGCCTTTATACTCATATTTATAAGTTTGGGATACGCTTATTTAGGAAAATTTCGCGCAGAAAGTTTTGCTCTATATATGGCTTTTGCATGCTATATCGTAGATCAGATGCTTATGGCTGTAGGCATGGCTAGGTCTACGTACATAAAGAAAACAATAATAGATCCAGAAGACCTTACAGCTACCTTATCGACCGGTGTGAGTCTAGATCACATGGTATCTATGAGCATTCCTACGCTGGGAGGTTTGATATGGACTCTTTACGGTTATAAATATGTGTTCTTAGGGGCTGCATTTATCGCTTTGCTCAATCTGATTTCTACGTCTTTTATAAATGTGAAAAGGGTAAATGTCAGCGAAAACGTTGCCGGATAGGCTAATATACCTTTTATAATTTATAAAAAGGACCGTTTTATCGGTCCTTTACTTATTTACAAGAACGATTCTGTTACCTCTTAAACCTCATTCCAGATGCGCTTTGCATTATCCATACCATATTTCGAACCAATTCTTGGGTCTTCCAGGCCTTCAAATTCTACTGATATATATCCATCATAACCGGAGTCTTTTATAATTTTAATTATATGGCGTATATCCATGTCTCCCTGGCCGACTATTGCACCTCTTAAATAATTCCCGTGGGATGTTCTAAACCAGCCTTCACCAGGATTATCATAATATTTTCTGACGTAAAAATCTTTTAGGTGTATCATGGCGGCAAAGCGCATATTATCCTTTACACCTATCAATGGGTCTTGATCTACGCATAAGAAATTTCCTACGTCAACAGTTGTCTTAAAATTAGGTTTGTTCACCGCATTTAAGACTCTCTGCACGCGTTCACTTCCATTTACATAGAACCCATGGTTTTCTATTGTCGTTATTATACCATACTGAGCTGCATAATCAGCGATCCTTTTACACCCTTCTACGATTTTTGGCAAATCTATTTCAAATTGTTTTACTGGGTCTTCAGGCATATTTCTAAATGCGACAACATCATGCCTCATGAACTTAGCGCCTAAATTGTGAGTGATATCGACTGCATCCATTAATCTTTTGATTTCTCTTTCGTAATCTTCTTCTGTTTCTTGTAATAAATTAGCCAGTATTGAATACATAGAGATTTCCAGACCTACATCTTCAGCTTTTTTTCTAATATCTTCTACGAGCTGAGGGTTATCAGCCAAAGTAAACCCAAAAGGCACTATTTCTACATGTTCGCCTCCATTGTCTGCTATCCACTGTATGGCGTCCAGTACTGTCATTTCATTTTTGTAAATTAATTGTACTAAACTATAGGTACTTAAACCTATTTTCATAATCCTTACCTCCCCCTTCTTTAATTACCAGGCAAATGTCTACCTTTCTATATTTTTCATTGTATACCATTGATTTATATAAGTCAAGACATGTGGCCAGGTAGTGTGCTTACATATATCAAGAGATCTTTTCCATGGCTTCATGCTGCGACTTATACAGATTGTAATAAAGTCCTTTAAGATTTATGAGTTCGCTGTGAGATCCCATTTCTATGATTCTACCATCGTCTACTACAAATATTCTGTCAGCGTTTCTTATGGTTGAAAGCCTGTGGGCTATTACGAAAGATGTACGATTTTCCATGACTTTTTCTAGCGCTTTTTGCAGCATTATCTCGGTATGGGTATCTATACTGGATGTAGCTTCATCCAGTATGAGAATATGGGGATCGGCTATTATGGTTCTGGCCAGGGCTATGAGCTGGCGCTGTCCTACTGATAGCCTGTTGCCCATTTCTTTGATTTCCGTGTCATAACCTTTTTCCATGTTTATTATGAAATCATGGGCTCCGACCAATTTTGCGGCGTTTACTATTTCATCCATAGTGGCGTCTAATTTTCCATACCTTATATTATCAGCGATGGTACCATTAAAAAGATACGTATCTTGCAACATTATTCCCATCTTGGATCTTAAGGATTTCAGTTTTATATCCCTGATATCTCGCCCATCTATTAATACCTTTCCTTCGGTAGCGTCATAAAAGCGGGCGATAAGATTTATTATGGTGGTTTTACCGGCTCCTGTAGGGCCTACCAGAGCGATGGTCTCACCCGGTTCTACCTTAAAGCTTACATTTTTAAGTACATCTCTCTCCTTGTCGTAACTGAAGGTTACATTTCTAAATTCTACTTCACCTTTTATCTCACTTATTTCAACGGCATCTGGTTTTTCTATGATGGCAGGCTTTATATCCATGATTTCAAAAATGCGCTCAGCTCCAGCCATAGCTGATATAAGGGAATTATAAAAATTGCTCAAGTTTATTATGGGCTGCCAGAGCATACCGATATACCCTGTAAAGGCAACCAGGAGCCCAATGGTAATTCCGCCAGTATTTAATAGCTTTATTCCGTACCAGTAGACGAGAGCCATACTTATACCCCATGAAGCGTCAATTACCGGCCATAGCGCGTTGTTTATCCTTATGGCGTTTAACCAAACCCTTCTTATGTCCTTTGAAAGGTCTAAGAAGGTATTGCAGGTGTCATCTTCCATGACAAAAGCTTTTACGACTTTTGCTCCTGCAAAAGTCTCATGAATATAGGCATTGGCTGTTGAAAATTTTTTCCTGACCTGCTGCCATCTCTTCCTTGATACGACCTGGATAGTAAAAAGACTTACGGCGAGGAATGGCAAGATAATGAGGCCTATGATTGCCAGGCGGGCATGGAGCTTAAAAAGGATTATGATGATGGCAATCAGTGTTATAGAGTCAGGTACGATACTGGTGATTGTGTTTATAATGACGTCATTTAGCGAATTTACATCGCCTATAACCCTTGAGAGGATTTTACCTATTGGCCTGCTCTCAAAGAAATCTATGGAAAGCTCTTGAAGGTGGGAAAACAAATCCTGTCGTATTTGATATAAGATATTTTTGGCCACCTTTGACATAATACTTATCCTGTACCTTGAGCATATCATGGAGATGATATTCAAGGTTAGGAACACCAACACAAGCACCGTTAGGCCTTTTATATCTCCTCTAGATATATAGTTGTCAATAGATTGTTTCATGAGGTATGGGTTTAAAAGCCCTATGACTGATGTTATGCCAATGAGGGTCAGGATCAGCGCGATGGCTTTTATATGAGGTTTTAAATATCCCGCTATCCTCAAAAAGGTGTTCTTGTTAAAAGGTTTTTCCAGTACCTCATCATCTAGCAATTTGCTTTTTGCCATTTTATATTGCCTCCTCGTCGATAAATTCGAATACCTTGTATTGCTGGGTATAAAGAGAGAAATACTTGCCCTTTTTATCAATAAGTTCTCTATGATTGCCGCGCTCTACAATTCTACCATTTTCTAGCATGATAATCTCATCGGCATCTTTGACTGATGACACTCTATGGGCGATTATAAAGGTGGTACGACCTTTCATTACATTGCTCAGTGCTTCAATGATCTCTTTTTCGGTATGCATATCCACAGCGGATGTGGCGTCGTCCAGTATCAAAATCTTAGGATCTTTGAGGATTGCTCTGGCAATGGCTATCCTCTGCTTTTGTCCTCCTGACAGACCTACCCCTCTCTCACCGACCACGGTATCATAGCCCTCAGGCATGCTCATAATAAAGTCGTGGGCTCTGGCTATTTTTGCGGCTTTTATGATTTCTTCCATGGTAGCATCAGGCTTACCGAAAGCGATATTTGCAGCGATGGTATCAGAAAAGAGAAATGTATCTTGCATAACTATACCAATGCAGCTTCTTAAGTTGCGAAGGCTCATGTCTTTTATGTTTATGCCGTCAATGGTTATCTCACCTGAAGTTAGTTCGTAATACCTGCCTATGAGGTTTACTATGGAAGTTTTTCCTGAACCTGTAGTACCCATTATGGCGATTTTTGAGCCGGGCTTTGCATCGATATTTATCTTTTCAAGTATGGTTTGGCCTTCTCTTTTGTAAGAGACGTCTTTGAAGACCACGTGTCCCCGTATATTCTCTACAGCAATAGAATCTTTGGCATCTGCAACTTCAGGCTTTGCGTTGAATATAGACATTATCTTGCCGGCAGATGCTTTGGCTTGAGCCATCATATTGACAAGCCATCCCATGTTTCTAACGGGCCATATAAGCATCCAGATATAGCCGTTAAAAGCCACCAATTCCCCTATGGTTATGGTCTTTTTTATGACCATAAGGCCACCTACGTATAACATGATTATGACGCTTAAACCGCTTAAAAAGTCCATCATAGGTATATATTTAGCCCATATTTCTGTTTCCTCTATATTCAAGTCCAGAAAAGATTTATTTTCTTTTCGGAACTTTTCTCTTTCGTAATTCCACCTGCCAAAAGCGTGGACGACCCTCATACCCGCGATGTTCTGCTCAGCAGTAGAGTTGAGCTTGGCTGCCTGATCGCTTATCTTGCCGTATATTCTGTCTATAAGTTTTTCAAAGCGAAATGCCAGGTACGCTACAAAGGGCAACGCCACAATAGATAATAGTGTAAGCTTTACGCTTATATTCAACAGCAAGATAGTCGCGGATATCAGGTACACAATGCACTCTATAAATATGCTGGCTCCATAAGCGATGACAGCTTTGATGTTGTCAATGTCATTGGTCATCCTGGACATCAACTCACCTGTTTCCATGTCGTCAAAGAATTTGAAAGGCATGGATTGGATATGCCTGAACAAATCGTATTTTAAGTCGAGTACGGTATTTTCAGACACCATCTCTAGGTAATAAGACCTTAGATACATCAGTATACCCCTTATGGCGTTTATAGATATAAGCGTTATGAGTATACCGGTCAGAAGTTTGGTCTGTTTTCCTATGATAACCTTGTCTATAAGAATTCTAGAAAAATATGGATTATAAAGGTCGAGGCCAACAGTTAAGGCTATGGATAATACAGGCAGCAACGCCAGGTATCGCTGTTTGTATAAATGTGACAGAATTCTCTTGTATGATGACATAGAATAAACCCCCTTTGACGTTTGATTAGACATAAAAAAGCCACGGAAATACATCCATCTATGCGTTCCCGTGGCTTTTTTCACTGTCTTTAATAAGTTATAGTATAGTTTTTAAGTACGAAATGGCCTCTTACGAAAACCACAGCATACGGGCCGCAAAATGGTGTTGGTGCTTTTACTGCAATATGAAATGTTGTCAAAGATCATAACGCTTTCTGCATATATAAATACATCTCTTGTACTTAAGGTTTTTGCATTTGTATATCTCATTTTGCGACCTCCTTGTTTTATGATATAATCTATATAAAGATACTACCATGATTTTATCTGATGTGCAAGAGGATTTCACATTATTTTGTCGAAGATTTTGTAAAGTATACCATATAAAATTAAAAAAAATAATAGCAAATTAAAAGATATGTTTACGCTTGTCTGGTACTATGATATAGGGGAGATGAAGTTTTCGTATGCCGATTGAAAAAAATATAGAAGTCCTTATAAATAAAAGCATCGTCCTCAAAAATATGGGATATAAAGAGATTAGCAGTATACCACAGGATATATTAAAAGAAGTGGATGAAGCCATATCTCATTCCATGTCGCTTATAAAACCTATGGTAGTCTATGAGAGGCTGCCTTTTGAAGTAAATGAACGAGAAAAGGTTGTCTTGGTCGATGGAAAGTATCAATTTAAAGGTGACTATCTCATAAGAAATATAAAAGGAGCTGATTCGCTGATCATAGCTATAACCACTATAGGCCCGGATATTGATGAACTGTGCGATAAACATTTCAGTTTAGGGGATTATTTCAAGGGAATGGTTTACGATGCTATAGGTGCCGCAGCATTGGGTAGCCTTAACAGAAAATTCTGGCTTCAGTTAGTGAATACGGCTAAAAATGAAGGTATTGGAATAACACATAGATTGAGTCCGGGGCACAATGACTGGGACATAAAGGATCAAGAGGTCATATTTAGCATACTCGATGGCAGCTCTATAGGGGTAGAATTATCTGAGAACTTTATGATGAAGCCCATTAAATCTCTATCCGTGGTTTATGGAATGGGTAAAGGTATTCCCGTGTCTAGAGTGGACCATGATTGCATCGATTGTGAGCTGGATAATTGCGCGTTCAGGGTTATGCCGAGGGCGAAACAAAGTTATAATGTGAACATAATAAATGGTGGCAATAGGCTGATGGTAGAAGTGAAGCGGAATCAGCGCCTTTGGGATGTCCTGGCTGAACACAAGGTTCCTGTGGAGAATTCTTGTAACGGCCATGGAACGTGTGGCAAGTGCAGGGTTATTGTACATCCTGTAAAACCATTTGATAGGTTAACACAGATTGAAAAAGGTTTTATATCCAAAGAAGAAGCTCAAAAAGGTTATAGATTGGCATGTGCTGTTCTCATTGATGAGGATATGGAAGTCCTGGTGCCAGAAATAGATAGGGATGCGGTAGTATTATCTTCAGGTAAAGAAAAGGGAATTGTGCTAAAACCCAGAGTAAAAAAAATCAATGTTTCACTGGAAGAGCCAGGACTGGATGATCAAAGGGATGATCTTAAAAGGCTGGAAGATAACATTGGAAGCGTAAAGGTAGGGCATAACGTTATATACAAATTACCCGATGTCTTGAGACAAAACGCGTTTAATGTAAATGCGGTAGTAAGAAATGGCGAGCTTTTAGATTTGGTGTCAAGAGATCGTGAAGACCTTTACGGTATTGCAGTGGATATAGGAACGACGACAATTGCTGCGTATTTTCTGGATTTAAAGACAGGCAGACAATTGGACGTCTATTCGGCTCTCAATCCTCAAAAACGCTATGGAGCTGATGTAATAACGAGGATAAACCATACGATTATGAATCAAAGGGGATTAGGTGAGCTTCACGATTTAATAATAGAAGAGTTGAACGACATCGTGTCTTACTTTTGCCAAAACAATGGCATAAACAGCAATGACATATATGAAATTGTGGTGGTAGGTAACACTACCATGATGCACATGTTTGCAGGGATACCCTGCGGCAATATCGCCAACGCTCCTTATATACCTGCATATACCAAAGAATTAGAGTTTAAAGCCAGTGAAATGGAGATAAAAATAAACCCTGAGGGTTATGTGGTGATGTTGCCCATGGTATCTGGGTACATAGGTGCAGATACCATTGCAGCGATTATAGCAAGCGGCATGTATGAGAGCGAAGAGATAAGCTTACTTTTGGATATTGGTACCAATGGAGAGATAGTGTTGGGCAATAAAGATAAGATGATATCTTGCTCTGCGGCTGCAGGCCCTGCTTTTGAGGGTGCTAAGATAACTTTTGGAACAGGAGGTATTGCAGGCGCTATAAGCTATGTAGATCTTGATAGCGATAGTATTTATAAAACCATAGGCGACAAAAGACCTATAGGGATTTGTGGTTCGGGCATCGTGGATGCCGTTTCTGAGCTCATTAGAAAAGGAATAATTGATGAGACAGGCAAGATGCACAGAGCTGAAGAGCTGAAAGGTCTATTGGAACCCCGGCTTTTAAAGAGGTTGGTGGAATATAACGGTCAGGTCGCATTTGTGCTTGATGATTCAACGGGAATTGTGTTGACCCAGAAGGATATAAGGGAACTTCAGTTAGCAAAGGGTGCTATAGCAGCTGGTGTAAACATCCTGATAAAGGAGCTGGGTATTCAAGCTGAAGATATACAGAAGGTCTATTTTGCAGGAGGTTTTGGTAACTATATAAGAATAGAAAGTGCTGTAAACATTGGACTCATTCCCAAGATACTAAAAGATAGAATCGTTCAGATAGGAAATGGAGCGGGAGTCGGGGCCAAGATGGCTTTGCTTTCAGATGATTACCTTGAATTGGCGGCAAAGATAAGAAATGAGGTAAAATATGTAGAACTTTCTGCTATGCCTGTATTTCAAATGGAATTTATGAATGAGATGTATTTCTAGGAGCTGTTTCCTATGATATCCAGGGAAGTGTTGCAGAAGAGTATAGACGTGTACAGAAATTCAACCGGCGTAGACGCATACGCGATAAATCCTGTGGGAGATGTACTGTACCAGACTAATAACAGCTATGAATTCTGCCGCTATTTTAAGAAATTTGTAGGTGATGAGTATTGCAGAAGAATACATGTGGAGTCAGGTTATAGAGCCGAAAACTTTGGAGAATCGTATATTTTCTGCTGCCCTAGTGGTCTTGTACACTGGTCTGCGCCTGTGGTGATTAATAAGGTGATGGTTGCCATTTTAGTGGCGGGACCTGTATTGATGATTCAACCTGATGACATCATGTTGGATGATATGGTAAAAAAGTATGATTTAACTAGCCAGCAGCTTGATTTGTTAAGGCAATCTCTTAAAAATATACCTGTAGTTATACCAGAGCGCATACGCTATCTATCAGAACTTTTGCTTATGGTGTCAGAACACATAAGTTCTGAAGAGATGCTTCAGTTAAAAGCTAAAAGGGAATTTTATGAGGCACAGGCCAGAATTGCCGAAGAAATACAGGAGATAAAGGATGAAAACACATTTTCCTATTACCCCTTTGAAAAAGAAAGGGAACTGGTAAGACTGGTAAAATCAGGCGAAAAGATTGCGGCGAAAGCCATATTAAATGAACTGCTAGGTCATATATTTTTTAAAAGTGGTGGCAATTTTGAATACATGAAAGCCCGAGTTTTAGAGTTAGTTGTGATTCTGTCAAGGGCAGCGGTAGAAGGTGGTGCTGACCTGGAGATGATTTTTGGCCTTAATTTAAAATATCTTCAAGACGTTGGTGCCATATCTGATGTTGATGAGCTCTGCTACTGGCTTGTAAAAGTGCTGGATAGGTTTACAGAGAGTATATATAATATCGGTCAGTCTAAAAATACGACGATTTATGAAGCTATTGATTATATAAAAAAGAATTATAAAAGGGATCTGACTCTTGAAGAGGTTGCCAGGTATGTGCACTTAAGTCCTAATTACTTTTCAAAGTTGTTTAAAGAAGAAGTGGGAATGAGCTATACCGACTATCTCAACAAATTAAGGGTAGAAGAAAGTAAAAAATACCTGGTACGGTTGGATCTAAATATTCTCGACGTAGCACTAATGGTAGGATTTCAGGATCAGAGTTATTTTACCAGGGTATTCAAAAAGTATGAGGGAATATCCCCAGGTCAATTTAGAAAAATGAGCTGGGGAAATATATAAAAAAACTAAATTTATTGAGGGGGATTTGTTTTATGGAAATTTTGAAGGAAATTTCAGAGGCATTACAGGTGGGAAATGCCAAAAAAGTAAAAGAGTTGGTTCAAAAGGCCTTAGATGATGGCATATCGCCAAAGGATATTTTAAACAATGGACTTATTGATGGAATGAACATTGTAGGTGTTAAGTTTAAAAACAACGAGATCTATGTACCTGAAGTGTTGATTGCAGCTAGGGCTATGCAGGCAGGCATGGATATATTAAAGCCACTTCTCACTGCTTCTGGGGTAAAACCTATTGGCAAAGTGGTTATAGGGACGGTTAAAGGTGACCTGCACGATATAGGTAAGAACCTGGTAAAAATGATGATGCAGGGTGCGGGCCTTGAAGTGATTGATCTAGGCGTTGATGTGTCACCTGAGAAATTTGTAAATGCCGCTAAAGAAAATGATGCCGATATAGTGGCATTATCTGCCCTGCTTACAACTACGATGCCTGGCATGAAGAATGTTATAGCTGCTTTAGAAGAGGCAGGTATCAGGGATAAAGTAAAGGTTATGATCGGCGGAGCTCCTGTTACTCAGAATTATGCCGATGAAATCGGCGCAGATGGATATGCCAGAGATGCGGCATCAGCAGCTGAAATGGCAAGAGAATTTGTACTCAACAAAGCCAGCTGATGATAAGGCCATCAATAAATATGTATAGGGGTACAGTATATACTGTACCCTTTTTGCACATACATAGCCTGGTAAAAAATAACTTTAAGTAAACCTTGTGCGTTTTTTGTAAATATGATAGCATTTAAATAAATCTTGGCATGCATATGCGGGGGTATATTATGCGTAAAAGCGTGATTTTTAAGCTGCAATATTTTTTTATTTTTTTGGCCATGGGAGCCGTAGCGCCATTTTTTAATCTGTATCTAAAAAAAATCGGTTTCAGCGGTACAGAAATAGGTATAATTGGCTCTATGAGTCCAATTGTCATGCTATTTTCACAACCTTTTTGGGGACTTATATGTGATCGCTATAATGCCAGGAAAAAAGCATTACTTATTGCTGTTTTTTTATCTGCAATTTTAAATTTAAGTTACTTGCTTACACGTAATTTTTATTCCATGATTGTTATAGCTATTGTTGTTAACTTTTTTTCAAGTGCCATAAATCCGATACTGGACAGCAGTACACTTACATATTTGAGCGAAAATAGTAATGATTACGGGAAGTTTAGGGTTTGGGGTTCAATAGGTTATGCTTTTTCTACATTGATAATAGGATATTTTCTACAGATTGCAGGAATAAGCAATATGTTTTATGCATATGCTGCTTTTATGTTGATAACATTCGTTTACTCATTTAAGATGCCAGAAGTTCAAAGAGCTAATGTAAATAGGGGAAAAGGGCATGTAAGCGGGTTACTGTGCAACGATAATTTGATGATATTTCTGGGAATTGTTTTTATAAGCCAATTGGCGGTGGTTATATCCGAGGCTTTTTTTGGAATTTATATGAATACCATAAAAGCTCCCGAAGGCCTTATAGGGTTAGCGTGGTTTATCGCAGCTTTGTGCGAATTGCCGGTTTTTATATACTCTTCTGTTTTGCTAGAAAAATTTGGTTCTAAAAAGTTATTAGCATTTGCTATGGCAGTGTTTGCTATCAGGATATTTTTGTATAGTGTGTTAAGGAATCCTTATGCCGTTTTAATAGTTCAGTCGCTAAGTGGTTTAGATTTTGCACCATTTTATGCGGCTGCTGTCACATTTGTTAACGAACATGCTCCTGAAAACCTCAAGACGACAGCACAAACCTTGTTTAATCTCATAGCTTATAGTTTTTCAAGCATAGCAGGAAATCTTTTGGGTGGTAGACTTTATGATATCTTTGGCATACAGATCATGTACAGATATTTTTCAGCATTGGTAATAATCGCACTATTTTTGTTGTTAATTTTTGTTAGAGAGAAAGCAGGATTAAGTGATCAAAGTTAAAAATATAGTTCGGCATTACCGAACTATATTTCATCAACTTCAACGAACTTTGCGATTATATCAGATACAGGTATAAGTAAATAATCTATCCCTTCATGAGATATTTTGGTTCCAGAAATATCTTTGTATATGACCTTATCACCTACGGCTAATTCATCAGTAGAACCAGCAGATAACGCTGCTATTTCACCTTGCGTAATGTTATCTTGAGCTGTTTTTGGAATTATGATACCACCAATGTTTCTTTCTGCTTCGCTGTTTAATTTGATGAGTGCGTAATTATTTATAGGTTGTATTTTTTTCATACTGCATTCCTCCCTTTCTCATTTTTAATTTATACCTAAAAGTCTATTTATTTTAGCTTTATCAAAGCCTATTACAAATGTGCCATCGATATCGATCTGGGGAACTCCTGTGTGGCCGGTTTTTCTCACCAATTCGTCGGCTGCTGATGGATTTTCTGAAACATTGATTTCTGTATATGGGATATGATTTTTTGAAAGATATGCCTTGGCAGCTGCACACCACGGACATGTCGTAGAGGTGTATACAATTACCCTGTGAAGTTTTCTGTTCTGGTTGTCTTTGCTTGCTGCATTTTTCGAAGGCATTTGAGCTGTAAATCTTTCATAAAAATCGCTGCTTTGTACGCCATAGACTTGATCAACAGGTTTACCTTTTTTAAACAGAAGGACGGCCGGAACTGCATTTATGTTATACAATGGATGGATATCTTTTACTTTTGACGCGTTTACTGCGTATACAGAAACATCAGGATTTTTTGACTTAAACTCTTCGAGATTTTTAAGCGCTTCTATGCTTTTCTGGGATGTATCTGTATAAAATATCAATAAGAAGTAGTCTTTTTGACTATTTTTAATCTCTTCAAAATGCTTTAAATCCTGGATCTGTTCAATCATAATAAGATCACCTTCAACGCAAGATTTACTACCCCCATATAGAGGGGGTGTAAGTCAATATTATCATATCTGTTTTAAAAAATCAATAGCTATATTTTTTGATCGGGATCATATATTAGATGGGTTAAATTTTGCCCTTGATTTGTCGTTGTCTTTTTTTTCTCAAGAAAATACGCACAATTTGTAGGATTATTTATAGAATTGCTCGGCCCTATGTGGTTTAAAGTGCATTTGCCCTCAACCTGATATATGCAGTTTTCTGTACAATTTATATTTGTCATTATAAGTCCCTCCTGTTTTAATATGTCCATTGTACGTAAAACTATAAGTAATGGTAATGTAACAAATCTGAAATATTTGTGTAATAAAAGAGATATAAAATAAAAATAAATGTTATAAAATTTATTCAGAGAACCTGAAAAGTTGTTTTTGACTTTGGAAGCAGTAATCCCGGGAACTTGTCTTATGTAAATGTGGAAACAGGATAGGAAGAGAAAAGGAGGGGGTTGAAGGAACAGATGAGGAATAAATTGGGGCATCTATTTATTTTAACCGTTCTATTTGTTCTGATGTACAGCACGGCATATGCTGGAGCAAAACAATATAGTGTTGATGGACAGCTGATTTCATATAATTATCCTCAGATAAATATTTACATAAATGGTGTTAAAAAAACTCCTACTATTGAACCTTTATTATTAAATAGTCGCGTGTTTGTACATATCAGATACGTCGCAGAGCAGTTTGGAGCAAAAGTTACAGGCTATGACAAAAGTAAGGTATCTATAAATTACAACGGAAAGAACATCGTTTTGTATTATAATAAAAATACTGCTTATATAGATGATAAACCAGTACAGCTAGATGCAACTGTTAAATTGATAAACGGTGGATATACATATGTACCTATAAGGTTTTTAGCAGAGGCATTTGATAAAAATGTCAGGTGGGACAACTGGTCTGTTTATATTACTGACAGGGAGCAACAGGTAGTTAGGGTAAAGGATATACGATATAATGATGGCAAACTACTGGTTCAGACCGACGGCACAATAACTTTTGACAAATTCAATTTGCCATCGCCTGACAGATTAGTGTTAGATCTGGAAAATGCTGTTTTGGATTCACCCAACAACATAAATATAAATAGCAACGGGATAAAACAGATACGATATTCTCAGTTTAGCTTAAACCCCAACAAGGTTCGAGTTGTTGTGGAGTTTGATAAATTAGTTCCTTACGAAATAGCTACTACTGATGATAAAAAAGTGCTATCGGTGGTGTTCAATAAATTAAAAGAGGACAACCCTCCATCAGGACAACCTGCAAACCCATCACAACAGGATCCGGGGTCTTCTGATACATCTAAGCAGAATCCCAATCCTATGAATCCACCTCAGCAGGATCAGCAGCCATCTTCAAATCAATATTTGGTGAATGCTCTTAAATACACAGTCACAGGAGATACAGCCAATGTTGCCATAGCTACAAACGCGTCTGATTATAAAGTAGATAAGTTGGACAATCCTACAAGGGTGTATGTGGATTTATATGGCGCGAAATTAGGCAATTTTGCCAGCACCATAGATGTAAAGGATGACGTAGTAGACACTATAAAAGCCAGTCAGTATTCACAGGATACGGTTCGAGTGGTTGTTTATCTAAATAAAAATGCGTCCTATCAAGTATTGAAACAGGATGGCTTTATAGTATTATCTTTGACACCGATAGATAATTCCAAAAAGATCATTGTGATTGATGCCGGACATGGTGGTTCAGATCCTGGTGCTACAGGTAATAATCTACGTGAAGCCGATGTGGTGTTGCAGATAGCTAAGAAGCTTCAATCTCTATTGGCTCAAGCAGGATATAATGTGGTGATGACGAGGACTGATGATAGTTATGTAGGATTGTATGATAGGCCTGCGTTGGCTAATCAACTTAAAGCTGACGTTTTTGTCAGCATACATGCTAACTCTTTTTCAAATCCTTCTGCTAAGGGTACGGAGATACTTTATTTTAACAATAAGAAATTGGCTCAAGTGGTACACGATGAGTTGATGAAGCAGGTGGATACGGTGGATAGAGGACTTGTTGAAAGGCCAAAGTTGGTTGTGTTAAATAGTACTAATATGCCTTCAATTTTAGTAGAGACAGCTTTTATAAGCAATCCTGATGATGCAAAAAAATTGGCTTCTGATGACTATCAACTCAAGTTTGCGCAGGGAATATACAATGGGATAGTTAAATTTTTAAATCAATAGGCTTATGCCTATTTTTTTTATAGAAAATATTATGCTATAATATTTGCATATGGATTTGAAAGGGGTAAATCGTCTGATGAGGCGTGATAAGAGATTAGCAGACCAGTTAAGAGAAGTAAAAATCACTAGAAGTTATCTTATACATCCCGAAGGGTCTGTTTTAATAGAAATGGGTAATACAAAAGTTATATGCACAGCTACGATTGAGGATAAAGTCCCGCTTTTTTTAAAAGGGAAGAATAAAGGCTGGATTACCAGCGAATATGCTATGATTCCCAGGGCTACCGAAGTGAGAAATGCAAGGGAAATCTCAAAAGGAAGGATTAGCGGCAGGACACAGGAAATTCAGAGGTTGATTGGAAGAGCATTGAGGTCGGTGGTGGACTTGGACGCGCTGGGAGAGAGGACTATATGGATTGACTGCGACGTGATACAGGCTGATGGCGGTACCAGAACGGCATCGATAACAGGTTCTTTCGTAGCCCTCGCAGAGGCTTTTGACAAAATGGTAAAAAAAAATATGATCGATCACATACCACTTACCAGCTATGTAGCGGCAGTAAGTGTAGGTATTGTCAACGGTGAACAGTTGTTGGACTTATGTTATCAAGAAGATGCATCGGCCAAGGTGGACATGAATGTGGTTATGACGGATAAAGGGGAATTTGTTGAGGTACAAGGGACTGGTGAGGATAGTCCTTTTTCTCAAGGAGATTTGTTAGACCTGCTGGTTCTGGCTGAAAAAGGTATTATGCAATTGATAGACAAACAGAAGGAATGCCTTGGAGATATAGCGGATAAGATAGGGGTGAAAAATAATGAAAGTATTGCTGGTGACAAAAAATCAAGGCAAAGCAATAGAAATGAAAAAAATTATGAGTGACATGGATCTCGAACTAATGGATCTTACAGACCTGGACATAGATATAGATGTGATTGAAGATGGCAAGACCTTTGAAGAAAATGCGCTTAAAAAGGCCTATACGTACCACAAGGCCACAGGTCTTCCGTGTATTGCTGATGATTCGGGACTGGAAGTGGATTACCTTAAAGGAGCGCCGGGTGTATATACAGCCAGATATGCAGGAGATAGCGCTACAGATCAGGAAAATATAATGAAGTTGCTTCGTGAGATGGAATCGGCACCCGAAGATCAAAGAAATGCCCGATTTGTATGCGCTATCGCGTTTGTCTTAGCTGATGGTACTGCTATTATAACAAGAGGGGTATGTGATGGGAAAATAGCCCATGAGATGAGGGGCAGTAACGGATTTGGTTATGATCCAGTATTTTATGTTCCCGAGTATAACATGACTTTCGCGGAGCTGGATGATATGGTTAAAAATCGCATAAGTCACAGGGCTAAAGCATTAGAGCAGATGAAAAAATATATAAAAAAGTTGGATGTGATGTTATGAGAATCGGTGTAATAAGTGATACCCATAGGGCAATTGTATTAGCACAAAAGGCTATAGAGCAAATGGGTCCTGTGGACATGGTCTTGCATCTGGGTGATAATTTTACCGATGCTGTAAAGCTGGCCAAGATCTTTCCGAATATAAAATTTGAATATGTAATGGGAAATTGCGATTTTGGATACGGCGATGCCAGTGAAAAGCTATTGGAGATATGTGGAAGAAAAGTTTTTATGACTCATGGGCATAGATACAATGTTAAAATTGGGTATATGGAATTGTATGAGAGAGCAAAGGAATTGGGAGCAGAAGTAGCTTTGTTTGGCCATACCCATTGTCCGATGATGGAGCGTTTGGGTAATGTACACATAATTAATCCTGGTAGTGTATCTATGCCAAGGTGTGGCGTTCAAAGAACATGTGCGATTGTATTTATCGACGAGAAGAAGATTGATTATGGAATGATTGTATTGGAGAATTGATATGTTTGGCTATATAAAACCTTATAAGCCTGAAATGAAGATAAAAGAATACCAGGTTTTTACTGCTTATTATTGTGGCCTTTGTAAGGAGTTAGGACGTAATTATGGTCAGATAAGCAGGTTTACGTTGAATTATGAGTTTACCTTCCTAGCAATCCTGCTGTCAGCATTATCGGATGAAGAAATTGTCATAAGCAAAGAAGGATGTATTATAAGCCCAATAAAGAAAAG
The DNA here is from genome assembly GCF_900129075.1 of Caldanaerobius fijiensis DSM 17918. NCBI lineage: Bacteria > Bacillati > Bacillota > Clostridia > Thermoanaerobacterales > Thermoanaerobacteraceae > Caldanaerobius > Caldanaerobius fijiensis. Next base: position 6,601 of record NZ_FQVH01000013.1, on the reverse strand, counting down.
GCCTGTTTTAAGGGACAACCCATTTCTTACTTATGCTGCGGATATGAGCACGATACTCACCTATTATAAGTTTATAGATGCTAAAAGAGATGATAAGTCTGTCTTTGGCTTTACAGCATCAACACTTTTTTATAAAATATTTAAAAAGGCAAAGGAAAAATTTCCTGATAAAGAGAGCGACATTAGAAAGCATATTGAGGAATTGAACAAATTGGAACGGGATAGATGCAGGAGCGTTGATGTAGTGGCTGAACCTTTTGCACGTATTTTAAAGGATATTTTTTTATACCCGGATTTAAAGCTATCGGATGAGGAACTGGCAAATATAGCTGAAATGGCATATCACATAGGTAGGTTTATATACATTATTGATGCTTTTGATGATATTCAACGGGATATAGAAAAAGACAGTTATAATCCTCTTCTTTTGCAATTTGAATATAGTGGTGAGCCAATTGATGAATTTAAAGAACGAGTTTTAGACTGGGTAGAGTTTAACTTGACATTTACATTGAGTGTCATAAGCCAGTGCTATGGCAGGTTAAAGTTAAAGAAAAATAAAGGCATAGTAGATAATGTGATTTATTTAGGGTTATACAAAGAGGCAGAGATGGTTTTGAAAGGGGATAAGAAGAAATGCGGAGCCCATATGAAGTATTGGGATTAAGGGAAGGAGCTTCTATTGATGAAGTAAAAAAGGCATATAGGGAATTGGTAAAAAAGTATCATCCTGATCAGTATGGAGATAATCCATTAAAAGAACTGGCTGAGGAAAAACTAAAAGAAATCAATGAAGCATACAATATGATTATGGAAGGCCGTACCGGTACTACTCAAAATAATATGCATTATGAACAAAGATACAGCGGGAATGATTCATATGGTAGATCATCTTACAGTAATTCATACAGCAGTGGTGAAAATGATAGATTTTCAATGGTTATTGATGCTATAAACCGGAAGGATTTTTATAGAGCCGAGAGCATACTGCAGAGTATAAGGGATAGAAACGCTCGATGGTATTATCTTTATGGCTATGTCAACTATTATTTAGGCCGTTATGGAGATGCCTACAGCTGCTTCAGGATGGCCGTAGATATGGAACCGGGAAACCCCGAATATAGAGAAGCATTAAATAATATGATGAGTATGAGAAGTAATTACCAACGGAATGTGTACAATACTATAGGTCGCGAAGACGATTGTTGCCGCGCTCTGTGCACGCTGTGGGCTTGTGACACGTGTTGTGAATGCATAGGTGGGGATATGTGTTCTTGCTTTTGATATGGAGGGAGTGTTGTGTCAAATACCAGAAATATAGCAATAGGAGGAATTCTTTCGGCATCGATTTTAATAATACTTTATCTAGCATCTATACTGCCAACAAGTCGATTGTTTTTGCTTATGATATGTTCTATTATTCTGGCAGTAATTATTATTGAAGTAGGGATAAAAGCCGGATGGTTATCTTTAGGTACAACCTTTTTATTGGCATTATATTTTGCACAAAATAAATCCATTGTGACTTTATACGCGTTGTTCTTTGGGCTTTATGGAATACTTAAAGCTTATATTGAGGGTGTTATTAAAAATCTCTATATACAGTACATATTAAAGCTGTTGTTTTTTAATTGTGACTTATTAATACTTTACTATTTAGCAACCGCATTTGCCGGGAATATTTATAATAACGTATTTCACTATGCATGGTGGATTGTTTATCTATTCCTTTTAGCTGCGTTTATAGTCTATGACTATGCGCTTACGGCTTTTATCTCATATTATTATAAACATATTAAAGGGAAAATATGAAAAACTTTTTAGACCGTATTTAAATTTATTTTTCATTGTTGGCAACCAACAGAATAGCAACATAAAACGGTAAAAAAATATTGACAAACATCATTTTATTTAGTATACTATAATTCGTCAGCTGGATATAATAAGATACAGTTGACAGAGAAAATAAAAAGTGATATAGTTAATTATTGTGATGCGGGTGTAGCTCAATGGTAGAGCCCCAGCCTTCCAAGCTGGTCGCGAGGGTTCGATTCCCTTCACCCGCTCCCATGCGCCTATAGCTCAGTTGGATAGAGCAACGGACTTCTAATCCGTGTGTCGGGAGTTCGACTCTCTCTAGGCGCACTCTATGGTGGATATAGTTCAGTTGGCTAGAGCGCCAGATTGTGGCTCTGGAGGCCGTGGGTTCAAGTCCCACTATCCACCCTGTTATAAAGTATGCGGAAGTGGCGGAATTGGCAGACGCGCTAGATTCAGGTTCTAGTGGCCGCAAGGCCATGGGGGTTCAAGTCCCTTCTTCCGCACTGTTTATGCGGACATAGCTCAGCTGGCTAGAGCGCCACCTTGCCAAGGTGGAGGTCGCGAGTTCGAACCTCGTTGTCCGCTCTTTTATTATAAACTAAAATATACGATATAAGAAAATGGGCGCCCTTAGCTCAGTTGGATAGAGTGACAGACTTCGAATCTGGAGGTCGTAGGTTCGAATCCTACAGGGCGCACATGGAAGAGATAAAAAGATTGGGATGTAGCCAAGCGGTAAGGCACCAGACTTTGACTCTGGCATTCGTAGGTTCGAATCCTGCCATCCCAGCTATTTTATATGTTTAAATGGGGATTTCGTCTATTGTGGTGAGGGGTAGTTCAGGAGAGGTTAATCAGAATTTGTGAAACCGCAGACCTCTGATGTGTTATATCGGAGGTTTTTAATTTTGCATCTGGAAACGATATACTCCGGCTTTTTTATGATTATCTCTTTTATTTTTGGCGCATTAAAAGCAAAATAATATCTATACAAAAATAAAAATAATATAACGATCCATATTTTGGAGCGGGAGACTTGTCATAAGCATTTAGGATTTGATATAATTTTTATAACATAGCAAAGGTGCTATTATTTATAATAGCGCCTTTTATTTTTATAATTATAAAACAAAAGGAGTGACCAGTATGAAATATAATTATTTTATACCTACCAGGATTATTTTTGGAGAAAATTGTATAAAAGAGAACAGCAATTATATGACTATAGGTCATAAAGCCCTTATCGTCACAGGAAAGAGTTCCAGAAATAATGGATCCCTTGACGATGTGATATCAGCACTGGAGAGCCACGGGATAAAATACGAGATCTTTGACAGAGTGAGGTCTAATCCAGATCTGGAAAATGTGTCGGAAGGCGCTGACGTAGCAAGGAGAGCGGATGTAGATTTTGTAATCGGTATAGGAGGCGGGTCGCCTCTGGATGCCTCAAAGGCCATTGCTGTATTAGCTGCAAATCCCATGATGGATGCCGAAGAACTTTTTAGCAATGCGTTTAAAAATAAACCCTTGCCAATTATAGCTGTTCCCACTACGGCCGGCACGGGAAGTGAGGTTACTCCCTATTCTATATTGACATACGACAGGATAGGCTCTAAAAAGAATTTTGTAAGCCCGTATATTTTCCCTCAGGTGGCTTATCTCGATGCCAGATACACCATAAACCTTCCATATAGTGTCACTGTAGATACCATGCTTGACGCACTATCCCATCTAATTGAGGGATATTTATCGGTGAAATACAGTGACTTTTACTTTTGGATGGTGGAAAAAGGCCTTAAAGGGCTTAGCAAAAATTACAAAAGTGTTATGGATGGCCAGCTGGACCTGAAAACAAGAGAGGTATTATTAAATTCATCGCTGTTAGGCGGGATGTTGATAGCACATACCGGTACCTCTATAGTTCACGCCATGGGCTATTCTTTAACTTACTACAAGGACATACCTCACGGCAGGGCTAACGGTATGCTTTTAGCAGATTACCTTAAGTTCAACTGCGAAACCGATGGGGATAAGGTAGAGCACATTTTGAGTTTACTTAATATAGGAGATATTGAGGAATTGCGGAGCATTGTAAGTGGCCTTCTCCAAAGGGTTGACAAAAGACCGGATATATCTGAGAGCGAGATGGCTCATTACGCATCAATTGCCATACAAGCTCCCAATATCGCTAACAATAAAAAAGTTGTTACACAGGAGGATCTCTTTAAGATTTATAAGAGCAGTTTGATGTGGATATGATCAAAGCTTTAAAAGGGTGGGGTTTTTGGTTTTCTGCTTTTATAGGGGGCAAATATTATGAGTATTAGATGCAGGGATATACTGGCGTTGCCTGCTTTAAAGGATATGAAGATCGTCGCGGGAATGGGTGGACTGGATAGGATTTTAAGGTGGGTACATGTATCCGATGTGCCGAAAATTACCCAATGGGTTCATGGAGGAGAATTACTGTTTACAACGGGGATGAGCATAAGAGAAGATGTGTGGTTGTGGTTACAGTTGATAAAGGATTTAAATGAAAAAAACCTGGCAGGGCTGGTTATCAAGGTAGGACCGTATATAAGCCATATACCCCATGAAGTAAGAGATTTTGCAGATTCTCTCGATTTCCCGGTTTTCGAGCTCCCATGGGAAATAAAATTGGTGGATGTAACCCAGTCTATCTGTAATTATATTATAAAAAAACAGGCAGAGGAAAAGTCTGTAAGTGAACTGCTAAATAATATACTGTTTGGCAATTTTAAATCTACAGAGGTTATATTAAAAGAGGCGGAGTATTACGGTTATAATCTCAATTGTCCCCATTGTGCCTGCATTGTGGATATAGACGGGTTTGGAGAATATTTAAAAAGGGAAAATATAAGAGACGAAAAAAATATCGTAGAGATAAAATCACATCTTCATCAAATAATACTTAACATTTTTGAAAAATACGGTAAAAAGGTTCTTTCTATGTTAATGCGGGATTCTGTTATATTTATATGGCCATGTAAAACCACGAAAGATAAATATATGATAAAAAATGTTGCAGAAGATATAAGACAGCGTGTAGCGCACGAGTTAGCTCCTTTAACTGTCAGTGTAGGTATAGGTAGATGCTATAGAGATTTAAAAGAAATGGGCAAAAGTTTAAAGGAAGCTGAAAGGGCTATAAAATTTGTAAATAGAGTAATGGGCAAAGATGCGGTTTCCCATTACAATGAAATGGGTTTGTTTAGATTGCTCTTTGAAGTACAGGACCATGGAGAATTAAAGGCGTTTTATGATGATATACTGGGGCCGCTAAGGGATTATGACGAAAGAAACGGAACGGGATTGTTAAACACGCTGGAGGTGTTTTTGCGGGAGAATGGCAATATGGTTAAGACCGCAGGGGAGTTGTTTATACACAGGAGTACGTTAAATTACAGATTGCAGAGGATTGAGGAGATACTTAAAGTAGACCTTTCCGATGGTGACAATAGGTTTAATTTAAAGGTGGCGTTGATGATAGGCAAGTTTTTGGATTCGGCGAATTAGAGGAAAAGAGAAAGAAATGTTAATACTTTTTGTAGGAAGACAATATGAATATATAATGCTATAATTGAAACAAAATTAGAAAAGCGTAGAGAACAGTGTAGTTCCACATAGCGATGGCGCTAATTTTGAGGTTTTCTCTCAAATTAGCGCCATTATTTATAATAGGAGGGCTGAAATTATGAGAGCTTATGAATTGACAAAGGAACAAATTAAAGATTATGACAGGAAATACAATCTTCATTCTTGGTCAGCCAATGGAAATCTGGATCCATTGGTGATAACTAAGGCAGAGGGGATATATTTCTGGGATGCCGATGGCAAAAGGTATTTTGATATGTCTTCACAGCTTGTAAATTCCAATATAGGCCATGGAAACAAAAAAGTTATTGAGGCTATAAAGGCTCAAGCAGAAAGATTAGCTTATATAGCCCCAAGTTACGCCGTAGATGTAAGGTCTGAACTCGCCAGGAGAATAGTAGAAATAGCACCAGATAATATGGGAAAAGTATTTTTTACCCTTGGTGGCGCAGATGCCAATGAAAATGCTGTAAAGATGGCGAGGATGTATACGGGGAGATATAAGGTGTTTTCAAGGTACAGATCCTATCATGGTTCGACCATGGGAGCGGGAAATATCACTGGAGAGCCCAGGAGATTTGCTTGTGAGCCGGGGTTGGTGGGTTATGTAAAGTTTTTTGATCCATATCTTTATAGATCTGGAATTGATTTTTCCAGCGAAGAAGAGGCGTCCAGGTACTATGTAGATAAATTGAGAGAACAGATAATTTACGAAGATCCAAGCAGCATTGCAGCAATAGTTCTGGAAACAGTGACGGGGAGCAATGGAGTAATAATACCGCCTAAGGGTTATTTAGAAGGGGTAAGAAAAATTTGTGATGAGTTTGGAATAATGATGATCTGCGACGAGGTAATGGTGGGTTGGGGAAGAACAGGTGAATATTTTGCAATCAATAACTGGAATGTAAAGCCTGATATGATTACTTTTGCTAAGGGAATAACTTGTGGTTATGCTCCTTTAGGAAAAACCGGCGGGAATCCTCTCTAATTTATTAGAGAGATGAAATCCAGCTATTTAATTGTAGTTTGCATTGGTATATACTATATGTATGAAAAAAATAAGCTTAAAAAAGCGAAAGACGAGGGGGTGAAAAAGTGAAACTAAAGAAAAACAACCCTGATTTTAAACAAAGGGTTATACAATTTGAATTAAATCCTGATAAAA
>NZ_FQVH01000012.1 GCF_900129075.1 Caldanaerobius fijiensis DSM 17918 | reverse complement strand
CTTTATCTATTCCTATTGCTTTTTCTCCTGTGGATACTTTCTCTTTTTCTTCTTCTATTTCGACTGATAGGTTTATATACCACTTTCCTGCATGGTATTTTATGTTTATTGTTTTTACCTTTTTCGGATCAAAGTCTCTGTGTGCTTTTATTTTTATATGCCCTATATTTTTTATATACACATATCCTTCTTTGCTGAAATTTCTTTTTGCTTCGCATTGAGGAAGTGTTATCGATGTGTAGTGATATTTGTCTTTGAATTTGGGATAATTTGCTCGTCCTTCGAAGAAGTTTTTATATGCTCTGTCCAACCTTCTCAATACATCCTGCAGTATCTGCGAATGTACTTTTTTGTATTCAGGATGTTCTTTCTTGTATTCTGGAAGCATGTTTTGCTGATCTTCGTATGTGAGTCCTTTGCCGTATTCTTTGTAATGTTTTATCCTCTGTTCTAGTGAATAGTTGTATAATTTGCGGCACAAATACAATGTATAAAACAATTTTTCTTCCTGCTCTTTTGTCGGCTCTAGGAGAAAATGCTGACACATCATCATCTTTTCTCACCTTGGCTTTCTATTATAAAATCCTCTACAATTATTATGACATATTATTCTATGGCAGACAATAGAAATTCATCTCCCACCTGTAGAGGATGGGAGACTTCTTTCAAGTCTTAGTTAAAAATAAATTCATCAGAAAATCTTAGGAACAATATCAAAATAGTATCTCCCTCATCAGGTAAGTTATAAAAAAAGGGGTGCAAAAGAATATCGCTCTAGTGAACCTGATGAGGGAGAACATTAATTGTAATAATCCTGACCTAATACTTTTATATAATCAGCGTAGGGGTCTTCAGTGCCTTGAAGCTGACATTTTTCGTTTTTCAGCGCTTTTATATAATCTATGATCTCTGCCGTTATCCTCTCGCCCGGGCAAATCACCGGTATACCCGGAGGATACGCCATCACCATTTCCCCACTTATTTCTCCTTCGGCGTCTTCCAACTTGACCACCTTTTTTCTGCTATAATAAGCATCTCTGGGAGATACTATGAGGTCAGGCATAATAGGGCTCCTGGTGGCATTTTTTATGGTATGGCCCGCGTGATCCGCTGCAATACCTCTTAATCCTTCTACCAGCTTTGCTATAGATGTTTCATCATCCCCTAAACTCACGATGGCCAATATATTGTAAAGGTCAGCCATCTCTACCTGTATATCATATCTTTTTCTTAAAAGTGATTCCACTTCAAATCCAGTAAGGCCGAGCCCCATGACGTTTACTCCGAGTTTGGTCTCATCAAAAGCAAAACTTCCAGGGGTTCCTGTCACTTCTTTCCCAAAGGCCCTCAGGCCAGGTATCTGGTTTATTTTATCTCTGGCTATCCTGGACAAGCGCAGCACCTCTTCCAGCATTTCGCGGCCTTTTGTGGCCAGTTGTTTTCTCGCAACATCCAGCGATGCCATTAGCACATAGGAGGCGCTGGTGGTCTGGGTGAGATTTAAAACCGATTTTACATAACCCGGATCCAGCCTATTCCCTTTCAGCAGGAGCATAGAGCTCTGAGTCATAGAACCCCCTGTCTTATGCAAGCTTACAGCACTCATATCCGCCCCTGCCATCATGGCGCTTATAGGCAAATCAGGGTGAAACCCCAGATGAGCTCCATGAGCCTCATCCACCAGAACCATCATATCATTTTCGTGGGCCAGATCTACGATGGTTTTTAGATCAGATGCCACTCCATAGTAGGTAGGATTTATAATAAAAACAGCTTTTGCATAAGGATGTGCCTCAATAGCGGCTTTAACGCTGGATACGCTCACTCCCATAGCTATCCCCAGCTCGTGATTGATTTCAGGCTGTATATACACAGGAATAGCTCCACTTAAAATAATTCCTCCGATAGTAGATTTATGAGCATTTCTGGGTATTATTATCTCATCGCCTGGTTCGCAGGCTGACATAATCATAGCCTGTACACCACTACTTGTTCCATTGACAAGAAAATAGGCATAATCAGCGCCGAAAGCTTCTGCAGCCAGCTGCTGGGTTTCCTTTATAACGCCAACGGGATTACACACGTTGTCCAGATCCTCCATGCCGTTGACGTCCAACCACATCAAATTTTCTCCTACATAATCCGTAAATTCTTTAAGTCCTTTGCCGTGCTTATGCCCTGGCACGTGAAATGCCACGGTTTGCCTTTCCCGATACCTTTTTAATGCATCAAAAAGTGGTGTCCTGTTTTGATCAAATTTCTGCATGTATCCGCCCCTCTCTTAAAATTAACGTATTAATTACAGCACAATTTATATTTAATTGCAATACTCTTTTAAAAGCTATAAAAATTTTTTATAAGCCTATAAATGATTTTTGTATATTTATTCATCTGTTCACTATCGTTATACTGAACATTTAAAAAAATGTGCATAAAATAAATAAGACAGGCATCGACCTGTCTTATTTTAATGCAAATCTCAGAGATTTTGTAAAAGCGTTAAATGTACGCTCAATTACCTCATATATCTTAAATTTAAATACCACTTCATGGTTTTTATTTTCATCAATCATATTTAATTGGTCAGCACTTAAGACCTGGCTCAAATTGTCTTCAGTTTGAACTGTGGTGAGCCCATGGGTAATATCCGCAAAGCAGAGAGGCGGGAACATGACGCACCACCAATTTTTGCCCTGGCCGTCGCCTAAAACCACTTTAAGCGCCTCATAATTGCCTGGCGGAAGCACTATAGAACCATATCTTTTAATAGGAAAATTAAATCTGCCAAATTGAACCTTAGCTCCGTAATTCATTCCACTTTCCTTAAGTACCTTTTCTGCAATTGCCTGTATGTTACTCAAGTTATCGCTTATAAGCTTTCTGGCTTTATCTATATCGTATTTCCCTTCAAACCTAGAATCCATGGCTTTTATTATCGCATCCCTGACCTTTAATTTAACAGCCTGGTCAACAGCAGAGTCGCTGTTCGCTATTACATGAAGCCTTATCAATCTATTGGATATATCGGCTTTCTGGGCTTCATATGAGCGGTACTGAAAACCCAGGAATATCAACACTATGGCTAATATTATTATCAGTAGCTTTTTCAAGGCGATCCCCCCAGATACTTTTTTCTTTTGTTATAATTATTGACATACAAACCGGTTTTTATACTACCTTACTAGCCCGTTTCTCCTCAGGAACACTTTGGGATGTGCTATCACATTTACTTCCGGAAAATATTCATCATCCCAGTTATTTTTAACTTTTTCCCAAAGTTCAGGATAATATTTGCTCATGAGGTCCCCTGCCCCTATGACGTCTACTTTATACTCATTTTTTAATTTTGAGGCGGTATTAATTATATCTGACCGTATTTTATTTTCAGCAAGTAGCTGTATCTCCTTCATAAATTTGTCCGTCATTACCTCATTGGTCCTGTCAAAGATATCGCCATTTACATCTCCTTCAAATATGCTGTCTAATATTAGATATATCTTCCCGTTTTGCACCATTAATCTTTTGGAGGTCCTGACACCATATATCTGTATGGGCACATTCACCCCATTTTTCTCCACCACTATACTCCCACCCTCCATCTGATTTTGCATTATCTCAACTGTGGCATTCTCCCGTCCATTCAGCTCTCCTACAACTCTAAACTTCTTAATGACAGCAGCACCAGATATCTCTATATCATTTTTCGAATAAGTCATAAGCGGTATCAGGCCGTCGCCATTAGTATTGTGAAACTGTATCAATATTTTGCCTATGTCGCCCGTCCTTATATACGGCGTTATTTTCTCGTTTGAAAATAGATCAGTTATAAACATACCCAATATAGGTTCATATTTGGGAGTTGCGGACAAAGCCTTCTTCACATCTCCTTTTACGTACGCCACATTTATTTTTCTGCTAAATTCATAGTATCTTTCTAATTCGTCCAATACCTGCCTGAAAAGCATCGGATCTTTTAAAAGGCCTTCCCCAAACACCACCGCTTTGGTATGACCGAAATACAGCTGTCTGTTTAATCTGGTCTGAATAGAGCGGGCTATATCAAATATGCTACTACCCACCCCGCTTACTACAAACTTAGGGTCGCCTTTGCCACCACCCATAGGCGTACTTATATAGGCTTTCAGATTGGGAAATACAAATACCGTTCGTATTTTGTTATCTTCCCCTTTCGCCTTGTCTATACCTACTGTTAAGACAAATGCCCTTTTTTCAATCTCCACCTTATCCCAGCAACCTGTTGTAATAAAGGCTATTGCACAAACAAGAAATATGCAAAATACCTTATACCTCTTCCACATCATTACCGCCCCTCATATTTCTAATCCTCGCAATCAGCAACAATAATAGCGGCACTACCACCGTCAATGCTGCAGCTCCATAAACGCTGACTGCTCTGAACATCGCAAAGGTCTGCACCAGATCCGCTGGCGACATGGCAACAATATATATAATGGGTACTAAGACCAATACTATATAGCTGTGTTCGCGAGCTCCTGTGACTCTGCTAAGTCCCAACGACATGATATAAAGTACCGTGTCAAGGGTAGTAAAAACGGAGAGCGTCCATATGCCTATCATTATGCCTTCCAGGTTTTCTACAAAAAAACCAGGAACGCTGATAATCTTTATAAGGGATATAACAGGCCAGACCAGATGAGTATTTTCCTTAACTCCAAACACCGTGGTGGACAATATAACCAGCATGAGGTTTAAAACACCAGCAATGCCTATAGCATAAACCGTGTATCTGCTGCTTTCCTGAGGCTTTTTAAGAAATGGAACTAAAAATAGCATAAACTCAAAACCTGTAAACAAAAATGCTGTATATATAATACCCTTTGCAAAAGGCCATGGCGAAACCTTCATCAAGGGTAAAAGGTTGGTAAAATCTATGTCCTTTAATGTAGGCAACAATACCAGAATCGCTGTCAATACAAAAACAGGAAGCATTATCTCATTCAACCTTGCTATAGGCTCTATCCCGTGCCTCACTATGTACAGGCTGCTCAACAACATGGTTATAATAACGATTTCCAACGGCGTATAATAGAGTAAAAACATCTTAAGGACTTCAGCAAAAACCCTTACCTGAACCGCTGCAAAGAATATAAAATAGACCACAAGCATAAACGATAATACGTTGCCAAGAAAATTACCTACGATCTTTTTGCTGTATTCCACAAAAGTATCGTTTACAAACATCCTGCCCAGCCTGGTGACAACAAGAGAAAACACCATAGCAGCCAGTGCACCTAAGACCACAAGAGTCCAACCGCTAGAGCCACCTTGTGTAGCCACATCTCTGGGAAGGCTGAGGCTGGCTATCCCAAGCATCTGAATTATAAGCGTAGATGCAAGCTGTGTGGATGTGATTTTGTCATCATTTTTTATCATCCTGTCCTGCCTCCCGACTCTTTATCTTCTCTTCCCTTTTGTCATCGAATCTTACCTTGTCTTTCTGTTGCAGAAACATGGGCCTGTATCTCATAAAATGCAATGGAAATCTGACGACTATATCCGCGAGATCCCTTGAGGTATAGCTCATAAAGGACGCAATATATGGAACCCCAAAGCTTTTCAGTATCACCATGTGGGACAACATCAGAATGGTCCCGATATAGATGCCGTATAACCCAAAAACCGTCGCCATTATCATAAAACCAAAAGTAAGCAGCCTCATACTAAGGCTTAAACTATAATTAGGCACAACAAACGATGCCATCGCTGTAATAGCCACTACAATGACCATAAATGGACTTACAATACCAGCCTGTACTGCAGCCGATCCTATGACTATAGCTCCTACAATGCCCAGCGTCTGAGATACAGGGGTGGGAAGCCTTATGCCGCCTTCCCTCAGTATCTCCAATACACCCATCATCATAAAAGCCTCTATAAACGAAGGAAATGGTACTGTAGCTCTCGTTGCCGCTATATATAAAGATAAGGTCGTCGGTATCATACCGGGATTGTACGAGGTTATAGCTATATACAGTGCAGGTAAATACAACTCAATAAATATACTCAAAAACCTCAGAAGCCTTATGACACTGGCAATAGGCCATCTCATATAATAGTCTTCAGGTGATTGTATCATTACACTGACCGTCGCTGGCATCAAAAGCGCAAATGGACTGTTATCCACCAGAACCGACACCCTGCCTTCATACAGGGCTGCTGCTACTTTATCTGGCCTTTGAGTTATTTCTATCTGAGGAAAAGGCGAATACCAGCAATCTTCTATGAGCTGCTCTATATATCCGCTCTCCAATACCGCATCGATATTTATAGTCTTTAATCGATTTTTTACTTCTTCCAGTACATTCTCATCCGCGATGTCCTCAATATATGCGATTATCACATCGGTCTTAGACCTCGTTCCAATCTGCACAGATTTTAATTTGAGCCTGGTATCTCTTATCCTACGCCTCACAAGAGCTGTATTTATCCTCAACGTCTCCACAAAAGAATCTTGAGGGCCTCGTATAGTCATCTCTGCCTCGGGCGGCGCTATTGACCGTGTTTGCCATCCCCTGGTCTCAAATATAATCCCTCTGTCATAACCATCTATCAACAAAAGAGTAAGTCCCGAGAGCACGTACACGATGATTTTGTCCACATCGTCTATCTCTTTGAGGTCAGAGGTGGACAGCGACGAATTCTTGATGAGTTCAAATATATCCTGAATATCAGACGTCTTAGGATGTGTCTGCCTGGCATCCAGCATAATAGATCTCAGTATGTTTTCATTGATAAGGTTTTTATTGGCCATGCCATCAATATATATAAGCGTCATCTTAAAGCGCTGATCATCACCTACTGTAAAATCCCTGTATACTACATCGTCACAGTCTTTAAAGGTCTCTTTGAAAAGAGCGACGTTATCAGCTAACTTTTTTGAAAGATGCCTGTTCCCTTCTCCTCTGTCGTCCTGTTTGTTATCTTTTTCTTTCTCATGCCTAAATAACCTTTTTATAAAATCCATTCACAATCACCTTAACCATATGCTCTTAATTATGTACATTGCACACGCAAAGACGATGTAAAAAAAACCTATTTTTCGAGCAATGCCTTCGTCTTTTTTTAATTCCTTCTTTTTGAGATTTTCCGTATCTATAAGTGCCAGAAAAATCCCCATACTCAACATCAGCAGCAACATATAGATGTCGAATCTCATCCTGATGTAATTTAAAATATTGTTCAACAATACCACCCTACATTAGATTGAACATTGTGCAAAAACTTTATGCATAAAAAAAACACCTTTCGGTGTTTTAAGTTCAAGCAGATTTTATATAATTTTCAGCCATTTCTACATCCGATAATTTGTCCACATCATTTCCTATTTCAGGATAATCTGAAATAATTGCCCTTGCATCTATGCCGAGCATATTTGAAACCCGCTCTTCAACTTTAGGTATGGTAAGCCTTCCTAACAAAAATTTCATCGTAAAAGACCACCCAAGCATCTTCACCAGTTTTATCGGTCTTTTACGGTTTTCTATAACCTGTTGAGCCTTATCCATAAGGTTATCTATAATCCTGGGATTCATATAAATTATATTGCCTCCGGTGAAAGTACCCTCTCGCAACCGAGCATACGTGCGCTTAGCTCCCGGGAATTTCTGTTTGTTTACTTCCTTCTTCACTATAGGGTAACAAAAGTCACCACCTATAGCTCTGGCCTTTTCCACAAAGTCCACAATGGCCTCAGGTGTTATCATCGGGATATCCGATGTCAAAACCAATACCCTTTCACTGTCGCCAAGATATTTTACGCCTAAAACCAGGTTGTCCATCATATTTTTGCCGCCGTTTATCACATGACAGATGTCATCTCCATTAAATAGAGGAGCCAAATTTTTCGCATTTCCCACAATGACTATCTTATCTACAATTCCTGTGGCCTTTAGCGCATCTGTCACATATAATATCATGGGCTTATTCCTAATCTTGAGTAGAGGCTTATTAGGGAGCTTGTCATCATCTCCACTGCCTGCCAATACAACGGCATTTAACATATATAAGACCTCCTTATTTATCCTGGCTCAATTCTTTTATTACCTCTCTCTGGATGCTCTCTACATGTTTTATAGCTAATTTTCTTGCCTGTTGAGCATTTCCCGTTTTAATGGCGTTTAAAAGTTCCCCGTGTTCTTCTACCAGTTTATTGGCTCTTTCACTCATATTTATATAGATTATCCTAAAACGGTGTATGTGTTCCTGTAAATTGGCCATAATTTGAATGAGCTTTTCGTTTCTCGATGCATTGAACACCGCATCGTGAAACTTCACATCACACTCTATTATACCCCGACTATCTCCTTTTTCTACATTCTCTTTAGTCTTTTTAAGTATTTCAGCCAGGTTATCTATCTCTTCCTTAGTTATCCTCTCTGCGGCCAGATAAGATGCGAGACCCTCTAACGTCTCTCTTACCTCAAAAACGTCAATGATATCTTTTAATGACACATCAGATACAAACGCACCTTTGCGAGGTACCATCACCACAAGGCCTTCCAGCTCCAATTTTCGTATTGCCTCTCTTACAGGTGTGCGGCTGACGCCCAATTTCTCTGCTAATTGCACCTCCATAAGCCGTTCACCCGGTTTCAGCTCGCCTGTTATAATCGCGCGTTTTATATGTTCAAAAACCAATTCCCTTAATGGTTTATAATTTTCCAGTTGAAACATTCCGTTATCCATTTGCACTCTCCTCATCAATAGTTTTTACTAAAAAGGTTAAATAATTGCGCTTTAATAGCCTGTACGCTTCCTGTGCAGCAAACTTATCCCTGTATATCCCGTAAACAGCAGTTCCGCTCCCACTCATAAGGGCAACCTCACATCCTGAATCTATAAGGGCTTTTTTGGCTTGTACAACCTCAGGACATATCTTCATCGTCACAGCTTCTAGCCCATTTGCCGCCAGCTTGCACACCTTTTTTAAATCGCCTTTTATGATGGCCTCAGCTTGGCCGCGAACATCAGGATGCACATGTTCTTTCAATTCATCATATAACTGATAAATGACCTTCGTAGACGCCGAAGCTCCTGGCTTTATCAACACTATATCCAGTTTAGGCGTGGGTAAAGGTACAATCTCCTCTCCAATACCCATGGCCAAACCCGTTCCGCCCTTTATGCAAAATGGCACATCAGCTCCAATCTCAAGCCCGATATTGCTTAAATCCTTATCGTTTAAATTCAAGCCATAGAGCTTGTTGATACCCTTTATCACAGCGGCTGCATCCGTACTCCCTCCTGCAAGGCCCGCTGCAACAGGTATGTGCTTTTGAATGTGAATTTTGATACCGCCTTGCAGCCTAAATCTTTTTATCATAAGCTCCGCGGCCTTATAGGCGATATTTCTGCTATCACATGGCAGCTTGATGCCCTCACATGTGAGCTGGATGCCGTTACTACTCTTTTCCAGCTGTACTACATCGTATAAGTTGATACTTTGCATTATAGTTTCTATGTGATGATAACCATCACTTCTTCTGTCCAGAACATTAAGCGAAAGATTAACTTTTGCATACGCTTTTATTTTCAATACAAACACCCTGTTATATTATTTTTCTTGTATATATTATACAACACATTTTTGAAAAAGTGTATATAAAAAAGTATCCCCTGAGGGAATACTTTTTAACTTTACGTTATTGGACGAATTTTTTTGGTATTAACAATTTTAACCCTGGCTTTACATCCTCTTCCTGTATACCGTTGGCATTCAAAATATCTTCCCTTGAAGTCCGATATCTCTTGGCTATACCCCACAGGTCATCGCCTTTCTGCACCATATAGACCGTTATACTGGCTCTTTCGGGTTGTGGGACATCCAGTTCTTCAATTGACGTAACCAGCTCTATATCCCTATCGGCAAAAACCGCCACACTTACATTCACCACGGATTTCAATTCCAATTGCCTTGAGGTCTTAAGCTCGTAAGTAAATTTATTCCCCAATATCTCAATGTCCGCAAACATATCTGATGTGGCGTCAGGAGCTTCTACAGCCATATTAAACGGAATCTCTTGCATGTCACCCGTTACCACCGTATCTCCTCCTGACGTCATGTATATTGCAGAAACTTGCAAAACACCATTAGAGATCACCTTGCCGTCTGACACGGTATAATCAATTATAACAGGCCTTGTATTGACATCGTATATGTTAGTAGCAGGCTCTGACAGATTTATAACCTCTCTTATCTCCACCTGTGACTCTTCTTTAGCTATAAGCTCTCTATACCTGTAAGTGCTTTTAGATAGCTGGGTGGCTCTCATCATACTGTATGCATCTGCTATAACATCCCTTATGTCTTCCATGCGAGCTTTAGCCACGCATTTTAAAAGTACCTCGGCACTTATTATCCTGTTCTTACCATCTGCATCCTGGGTAACTTTAAAGCTGGTATCATCAATGTAAAACTTAACATCGGCAAGCATCCCTTCATCTGCACCCTGTATTTCTGTCACTTGAACAAAGGGCAATTCGTACGCAACTTTTTCCAGTGGATGAACAGATTCGCCGGTATAATACATCACATTTAATGAAACATATCCTTCCGCTGTGACTCTGCCTGATGTCACCGCCACATTTTCTACAGCCACATTTACATCTGCCTTAAGGATTTCGTCTATGTCCAATTTGTTTTGAGGAAGTTCCAGCTCTTCCCGGACTATTTCCTGAGATACTCCTTGACCTACTGTGTTATTAATCTTTATGTCTTTTCTCAAGACCTGTATATCAGGCAATCCGGATATATCAGCTATCAAATCGATACTTTTCCTTTCTATCACCTTGATATTTAGATCCACCAATACGTTTAGTGAAATCTTACGGCTGTTTGATATACTGGCATCTGCGCTCTCAATATAATCTGACACCTCACATGTCATCCTGGCTTCAGCCCCTTTGATATCCACATACTGGGTATAAGGTATCTGAGCATCTATGCGTTCAATTAGCTTGTCTGTATCGCCTGTGTACAATACACTGCAATTTAACATCCCTTCAATAACAGCTTTACCCTGTATTATCTCGTGCCTTATTATATTGTTATAAGCTGAAACCGACAGTATCTTCTCCACATCCAGTTTTAAATCCCCTACAACTATGTCGTGGGAAATCAGCGCTTGAAATCTATTCTCACCAACGACCTGTTCTACTACTACATTTTCTTTTATCAGCTCTAATCCCATTCCATTCCCCTCCCCATGTATACTGTTATATAGTATGGTTCAGGGATAGAAAATATGACAAAAATTAAAGACCACTTAAATGGTCTTTTTATACACAGGCTATTTTTTTATTATCATTTATCAATGTAATCTCAATCGTCTCTGTCAATATATCTGAATAGCTAAAAGTAACTCTTCTGGTCAGACCTGGAGAATCCAGCTTGATAACAAAAATACAAGGGTATGTCTTCTCTAAAATTCCTTCTCTTATCACTGTTTTTTTCCGACCGCCATTGGTCTTCAGCTTAACCCTTTCGCCAATATGGCTGTCTATGTCTTTTTTTATGGCGATGAGAGCACTTTTATCCGCCACTAACATCACCTCTCTCTTTTAACTCTTTATATTTTAGCACACATTTTTTAAAAAGTCAAACTTTTTTAAATTAACTCTTCAATTTGTAATTTACATTAGGGATCCCATTCCTGTACTTTCCCCTTGTCTGCAAACCGCCAATCCCGCTTATCCCTGTTATTGTATTGGAAATAATATCTTTCGGCGATACTACATCATTTATGCTGGTATAAGCAATCTTCTCACATATAAAAACAGGATCAAGGGCGTGTATTAAAACCCTTTTTGGTGAACTGGCATAATTGGCACCTGCCTGTATCAAAGCCTCGTAATGGGATTGACATGCTCCTGCAAATATAACCAGATCATCCAGCGATGGTTCAAATTCTCTGGCCTTTTTTACAGCCTCTACAAAGTACCTGGAATTGCGGTAGCTGTTTAAATCATTATAATCATTCCTGTGCTTTATGATACCATCATGGCCTGTCAAAACCAAAATATCCGGTGTATAGGTCTTGAGCAAATCAAATACTACAACTGGCTGCTCTTTTTCTTCCACATTAACTCCTGCAACATTTACATTGAGCTGCCTATAAGTGTCAAGGCATATATTCAGATACTCCCTGTCACCATCTATGTGTAATACTTTGCCCGGTTTTGAAAATATCTCTTCCCCTCTAAATTCATCACTGCATTTTTTTTTTCGACTTCTTCTTCGCCTGCGAGCACTTTGCTGTGATTCCCGCTCTCTTAATATCTTGTTTATCATCTCTTCGGCCTGTCTCGAAAGTTCCTCGTCGAGTTCGCCCATTCTCGTCATGGGCTGCGGTTCCAGGTCGTCTCCCGGGGCATCTGCCATTATCCTTACATTGACACCTCGCAATATATAATTTTTTAATCCGCTTACGTTTAAAATATCGCATATCCTGAACAATATATCGCCATTATAGGATTTTCTTGTAACCAGATCACCGATATGAAATTCCTTCATCCAGGCCATCCCCCTTATCACCGCTTTTAAATTGTACCTTCTTAATAACAGTATATGTTTTCAGCTGCGCTTTGATATAAAAAAAAGAAGCAGTTTGCTGCTTCTTTTTAGTCTTCCATCTGTTTACCAAGAAAAGATGCCGCTGTTTCTGCTAATTTCATCTCCACTTCCCCCAGAGGTTCTCCGGCCTCCCTGGATTCAATGATAACCGCTCCTATGCACTCACCTCTTGACATGATCGGAACGATCACCTGAGAAAAAGGCTCCGTCTCCTCATCGCATATTTTAATAGCGTCGCCCTCTCCTCCATTACCCAGTATCACACCTTTTTTAACCATCATAAGCTTTTCCAGCTCAGGGCTTATGGACTTATCCATATACTCCTTCTTTGGCGCCCCAGCAACAGCTATGATGGAATCATTATCAGCAATATACACAGGGTGTTTTGTAGACTGATACAATGACTCTGCATATTGCTGGGCAAAATCACTTAACTCTCCAATCGGCGAATACTTCTTGAGTATAATTTCGCCTTCCCTATCTGTAAATATTTCTAACGGATCACCCTCTCGTATTCTAAGTGTACGCCTTATTTCTTTTGGAATAACTACTCTACCGAGGTCATCTATGCGCCTTACTATACCTGTTGCTTTCAAAACTGCAACCTCCTTTGAGTTAATAATTATTCAATTTACCATTAGTATTTATCTTTTACTAAAATTTATTCCAAAAGAAAACGTAATAAGGCGTATCACTTGCTTTCGACTTTTACACTGTCAATCACGCTTTGATTTTTCACTATCTTGGCATTTTTCCTCCATTGATTCAGTATCTTTTGATATTCGCTTTGTTTCTTTTGAGTTAAAAGCTTATTTCTTATTTCCTCTTTTACCTGGTTAAAAGATTGCTGGGGCATAATCTTTTTATCTGTAACCTTTATTATATGGTATCCAAACTTCGTCTTTACAGGCTGACTTATCTCCCCAGGTTTTAGTGCAAATGCAGCCTTTTCAAAATCCGGGTCCATCTGCCCGTAAGTAAATGTACCAAGATCCCCTCCATTGTCCTTGGTGGCAGTGTCAATAGAATATTCCTTTGCCAGCTGTGCAAAATCTGCTCCTTTTTTCAACTTCTGCTCTACCTCTTCAGCGGTCTTCTCATCATTGACCAGTATGTGGCTTGCAGTTACTGTGTCAGGTTTAAACTCCAGCTTGTGAGTATCATAATAATTTTTTTCTTCGGCTTCTGTAACCGTGACATTTGCTGTGAGCTTCTGCTGAAGCTTTTGGATCAATAACAATTTTTTATAGGTATCTCTGAGCTGCGCAGCCAGTTTATTTCTGCTCATTTTCTGGTCTTTAAGCATCTTATCAAAAGTATCTTTTCCCCCAGCATATGTCTCATACAAAGCTATCTGTTCATCAACCTTTTCGTTGACCTCTTGATTTGTAACCGTTATCCCTTCTTTTTTAGCTTGCTGTAATTGCAACTTTTGAAGTATTAAAGACTCCAAGACCACGGTCTTTAAGGAATCCCCCAGCTTCTGACCCTGATATTGGGCGCTCCAGTCCTGTTTGCCCTGGCTACTCTCAATGCTGGAAATCTGAGCATTCAGCTCCTTCTGAAACTCTGATTTTGTAATCGGCTCCCCATTTACTGTGGCTACGACGTTATTAGAACCACATCCAGTCAATAGCGACAAGATAATAGCAGCCGTAGCAAGGATAAAAGCTGCTTTTTTTATCAAACAAACCCACTCCTTCTAACTATTTATTATCGTGCAATAAACATAATTAATTATATATCACTATAGGTGTAAATACAATTTCATATTTGTTACAAATTATTGAGCCACCGCCACAGGCTGATCCTGTAGTTGTTTTAGCTTTACTAAAAAATCCTGTAATTCCTTTAACATCATAGAGGGCTTTTGCGATACCTTCAGCGAAATATAGGGTTTTTCTTCTGCATTATAATAAAGCCTGCTCTTATATTCTTTTAAAATATAATCAGGTAGATATATAGGATCTTTTAAATACAATACGACCATATCCCCTCTCTGGGTAATAGATACGATACCGGTACTCCTGGCAAGGCACTTTATATACGCAATAGTTATAAGGTTTCTGGTAACCTGCGGAACATCGCCAAACCTATCCAATAGCTCATCCTCTACATCCATGACATCATCTTTACTGCTTATAGCCGCTATCTTTTTATACATCTCCAGCCTCTGCTCTTCACCAGGGATATAATTTTCGTCGATATATGCGTTTACGCTCAAGTCTACACTTACCTCCACATCTTTCTCCACAGGTTCGCCCTTGAGTTCTTTTATGGCCTCCTCCATCAGCCGCATATACATATCATACCCCACAGACATCATATGCCCATGCTGTTCAGCCCCCAGTATATTCCCCGCTCCGCGTATCTCCAGATCCCTGAGTGCCAGTTTAAATCCCGACCCAAACTCAGTAAATTCCTTTATGGCTTCAAGCCTCTTTTCCGCTTCCTGAGATAGAACCTTGTCCTTTCTATACGTAAAATAAGCATACGCTAGCCTGTTGGATCTGCCCACGCGACCTCTTAACTGATATAGCTGAGAAAGGCCGAAATTATCAGCATCATATACGATTATGGTGTTTACATTAGGAATATCCAGCCCTGTTTCTATAATCGTGGTACACAGGAGAATGTCGTACTTGCCTTCGTAGAATTGCATCATGACATTTTCCAGCTGTTTCTCGCTCATCTGGCCATGGGCAACAGCTATGCTGGCTTCTGGTACCAGCTGTGCCAGATAGGTTGCCATGTTATTTATGCTTGCAACTCTATTGTAGACAAAATACACCTGTCCACCCCTGTTCAATTCCTTTAATATGGCGTCTCGAATGAGCGCATCATTGTATTCTACCACATAGGTCTGAACAGGGAATCTCTCTCCAGGAGGATTTTCCAGCACGCTCATATCTCTTATATTTAGCAATGACATATACAGCGTTCTAGGTATGGGTGTTGCCGTCAATGTCAGAACATCTACATTCTTTTTCAACTGCTTTATGCGCTCTTTATGCCTCACTCCGAACCTTTGTTCTTCATCTATTATGAGAAGACCCAGATCGTGAAATACAACGTCTTTCTGCAGCAGCCTGTGAGTACCTATGACCACATCTACGGTACCGTCTTTTATGCCTTTTATCGTTTCCTTCTGACGCTCTTTAGAGCGAAAACGGCTTAGCATATCTACCTTTATGGGGAAATCCTTAAACCTATTTGAAAATGTATTGTAATGCTGCTCAGCCAGTATAGTTGTAGGACATAAAACCGCAACCTGTTTGCCACTGATTGCCGCCTTAAACGCAGCTCTAATGGCCACTTCGGTTTTACCATACCCAACATCGCCACACAAAAGCCTGTCCATCACCTTGTCAGATTCCATGTCAGCTTTGACTTCTTCTATGGCCCTGAGCTGATCAGGTGTCTCCTCGTACGGAAATTGATCTTCAAATTGTCTCTGCCAGGGCGTATCCTGAGGATAGGCGTACCCTTTCATAGCACTTCTTTCTGCATAGAGCTTTATCAATTCTGAGGCTATATTTTTTATAGACTGTTTGACCTTACTCTTGGTCCTGGCCCATTCGCTTCCGCCCAGCTTGCTGAGCTTAGGCGGTGCATCTTCTGAGCCGATGTATTTCTGTATCATGTCCAGCTGATCTACTGGCACATATAGCTTGTCAGCGCCAGCGTACTGTATATAAAGGTAATCCCTTGTGACACCATCGACCTGAATTTTATTTATTCCAACATATCTTCCGATACCATGATTTACGTGAACCACATAATCACCAGGTTTTAATTCAGCAAAGCTTTTTATACGTCCCTCTTTCTTTACAATAAAGCTTCTCTTTTTTCTCGCTGTCCCGAAAATCTCTTCATCGCTTACTACCACAAATCGAATATCGGGGTACTCGAAACCATTGCTGAGAGTCCCGGGCACCACTATCACTTGGCCCTTTTGAATATTCCCCTCTGCCTTTTCTCTGTACTGGCACCTTATGCCTTCACGTATAAGGTTATCGCAGAGAGATACTCCTCTGTTCTGGTCTCCTGACAGTAAAACTACTCTGTAATTCATATTCTGCCATACATTTAATTCATCCACCAGCATATCCATTTTATAATGAAACGGATGCATACTTCTGGCAGTAAAACTCACAAAGCTCTTAGGTGAAAAGCCGCTTAAAGACCTCATAAATGGATTATAAATCACTACGGGGCCGGATTGTATCCTCGAAGCCACCTCATCATATGGAGCCATAAGAGATGCCTGTCCAGGAAGCACCTCACCTTTTTGGAGAAATGTTTTAAAATCTTCCTGGAACTCAAACATATGAGCTTCTGCTGTCTGTTTTATCTTGTCAGGCTCGTCTACAAATATAATGGCATCCCCTATATAGTCCAGCAGCGTAGCAGTATCAGCAAAGAAATAATTTATAAAAAGATCTATATCAGCAAAATCAGCTCCATTTTCCAATCGCTCTATATACTCGCTGATTTTATCCGACAACCTTTGGGCCGCATCAGGTACATGTACTTTGAGTTTTTCTACCTGCTTGCTCAACTCTTTTGATATGACATCTGTGGCCCTTTTTATATCGTCCTGTGTTACCATCAACTCTCTGGAGGGGAAAAGCCTGACGCTATCCACTACATCTTCCGTGCGCTGTGATACAACATCAAAGATCCTTATAGAGTCGATTTCATCATCAAACAGCTCCACCCGGTAAGGTTTCTCCTCTGTTATCGGGAAGAAATCCACAATTCCACCTCTAATGCTAAACTGCCCTTTACCTTCGATCATATCCACTCTTTCATACCCCATAGACACAAGATCAGCCGCAAATTTGCTCAGGTCTAAGGTATCCCCTATTTTTAAGGTTTTAAGCGCTTGTTTAAATCTATCCGGTGGTGTAAGCCTGTTAAGCAATGACTTTATAGAAGCCACAATTATCATATCGTCGCCGTACAACAGTTTCTCAATAACTGATAACCTTTTCTCCGTTAACTCATTGCTCTTCGCATCAGTCTTATAGAACATGATCTCTTTTGATGGGAAGTATCCTACATTATCCGTAAAAAACGCAAAATCCCCTGCAATCTTTCTGGCGTGTAATTCATCCTGTGCAATATACAATATCCTTTTGCCCGTAATGCGGCTTATGGCATAAGCCACGTGCACCCTCTGAGTATCCGTAAGCCCGGTAGCAAGCACAGGGGTATTGCCGCTGGTCAGGTCATTTAGAAGTGCATTAAATTCCTTTAATTCTTTAAGTGGTTCAATCAGCAATATTTTTACCTCCCATCATAATAATGTTCCAAAGGGAATGAATAAATGCAACCATGATTACCGCATATATTATCCCTGCAGATGTGCTGAGCTTTAATGTAATATAACCAAAAATGCCATGGGTTACAACGCTCAGGGCTGCAGATCTGGCATTGACCTTTTTCCCGGCATTAAAATAATCATAAATGCCTTCAGCCACACCAAATACAGTGTGGCTCAAAACAACATCAGTGCCTATGGATATGGCAATATATGTCTTCAAAAATTCTTCTATAAAGGGCGCAGCCAACGTAACCGAATACCTGGGTGTGAACCTGGATATAACAATGTTGATGACATACGCTGCCCCTGCAGCCATAGTACCCGCTATCACCCACATATCTGCAACCCATTAAACCTATTCATAGCTTCATAAACAGAATCTTTTATGATGGTTTCAATGGCATCACAGGCGAGATCAATGGCACAATCTACCTTTCTGCGCTCATCGCTGGAGAAATGACCCAATACATGGGCAATCATATCACATCCATCCGCAGGCGTTCCTATTCCCACCCTCACCCTTGGAAACTCTTCGCTTTCAAGGTGATATATGATGGACTTCATGCCGTTATGGCCTCCAGCGCTGCCTTTTCGCCTCACCCTGATCCTCCCTATATCCAGATCCACATCGTCATAGACTATAATTACCCTTGATAATGGCAAAGCCAAATCTCTTACCGCATCAATAACAGACCTTCCGCTTTCATTCATATAAGTGGACGGTTTGAGGAGTATAACGTCTTCGCCTTTATAACTACCTTTGCCTGTAAGCCCTTTATACTTTATATCCTTTACAGGTATAGACCATCTTTCGGACAATCTATCTACTACATCAAAACCAACATTATGCCGGGTTCCCTGGTATTGAGAACCCGGATTGCCTAAGCCAACGATCAAATACATTCAAAGTCCTCCGTCAATCAAATAGTTTATGTCAATCAAGCAATTATATTATATAGTGTTGTGTGAAATAATGCAAATTATCATACTGGAATCTTACTGCGCCTGGATCAATTTGATCCTGAGATTCAAACTCTTGCCTCCCCTCCAAACCGTCACAGTTACTACATCTCCTACTTTATGTTTTTCTATTATGCTCTGGAGTTGCTGTATTGTTTTAGTTACATTGCCATCCACAGCTGTTATCACATCGCCAGGCCTTAGACCCACCATCTCTGCCGGAGACCCTGGCTGTACCTGCTGTACATATATACCTACAGGCATATTATAGGCCTTGGAAAGCTCAGGAGTTACAGTAGCTCCCATTATACCAATCATAGGCCTTTGTATTTTGCCATATTTAATGAGGTTCTCTATAATCGGCTTCGCAGCGTCAATAGATATAGCAAACCCCATGCCTTCTACATTTGTGCCCTGATTGCCAAATATGCCAAAAGGATCCGATTGTGAACCTGTACTTGTAAGCTTAATGCTGTTTATACCTATAACTTCACCCTTATAGTTCACCAGTGGACCGCCGCTGTTTCCCGGATTTATGGCTGCATCTGTCTGTATAAGGGGTAAACTCTCAGCATCAGTATCCAATTTGCGGTTTAATCCCGATATTACACCTACCGTAACGGTATCCGCAAAAGCATCTCCCAATGGATTACCAATAGCTACTGCCAATTCTCCTACCTGTAACTCCGAAGAATTGCCCAGCTTTGCTGCAGGCAACCCTGTAGCATTTATCTTTAAAACCGCCAGATCCGTCCTGGCATCCGCTCCTATCACCTGTGCCCTGTACTGTTTTCCCTGAGTGGTCTTTACCATAACGACAGTAGCACCGTCAATGACGTGATTATTGGTGACGATATATCCGTCAGGACTTATTATTATACCCGATCCGCTGCCCTGCTCTACCAGTTTGTTCTGGAAGCCATTAGAAACATATACGTTATTGGTAATGCCTACGACAGAAGGGGATACCTGTTTTGCTATCTGAACTACCAGGTCCCACGGATTAGTACCACCATTAAGGTTTAATGTCACTGGCTTGAAATTAGGCTGCAATATGGCTGTCTTCGTAGGCTGGTCAGGTGTAAGATAAGGCGCAGCATATGTTACTATTAATCCCCCTATAATTGCACCTATTAATGTCGTTACGAGGTACTTGCTAAACAGGTTCTTTATAAATCCTCTAAAGCCCTTTCTCTTTCTAACAGGCCTTATCTCGGCCATCATGTCCGTATAATTTTCATCATTAAAACCATTGAACATCCAAAATACCTCCTTTTCTTTTTGATTCCAGTTATAATTATAAGAGATATTTTTGACAAAACTATTAACGAACTGTAAATATATTATGATAATATTCTACGGTCTCTTTTAAGCCTTGCTCAAGGCGGTATTTTGGCTGCCAGTTCAATAGTTCTTTTGCCTTTTTATTATCAAGGTAACTATTTCTTATATCACCTTGTCGAGGGGGTTGATACTCGGGATTTTGATCTGACATGATTATCTCTTTTAAAATATTAAAGAGATAGTTGATCGTCACACACCTGTTCGTACTTATATTTAATATTTCACCATCTCCCGCATTTAAAGCCTTATAATTGGCTTCAGCCACATCTTTTACGTATATAAAATCTCTGGTTTGTTCACCATCGCCATATATAACAGGTCTTTTGCCGTGTAAAAGCCTGTCTATAAAAATAGCTACAACTCCGCCTTCGCCCGTATAATCCTGCCTTGGCCCATAGACATTGGCATATCTCAGCACGGTATAATTCAAACCATACAGCTCGCGGTAGACATACAGGTAATGTTCAACAGCGTGCTTTGTTATACCATAAAAAGACAATGGCTGCACCCTATGGGATTCATCTATGCCAAGGTATAAAGGATTGCCATAGACCGCAGCTGATGAGGCGTACACAATCTTCTTTACCCCATAATGCACACACTGCTGCAAAAGGTTCACTGTTCCAAGAATATTGACAGACGCATCATATACCGGATCTTTTATAGATCTTTGCACATCGATTTGAGCAGCGTGATGTATAACAAACTCAGGTCTTTCCTTTTCAAAGATATCTTTTATTCCCTCATCCCTTATATCTATTTTATAAAACCGGGCTGCCTTGTTGATGTTCTCCTTTTTCCCCGTTATAAGGGAATCCACTACGATTACATCGCAACCTTTATCTATCAACAAGTCCACCAAATTGGAACCAATAAAACCCGCTCCACCTGTCACCAATACCTTCATAAACTTTCAACTCCCTTATCTGTATCATCCATAGCCCCTTCCAGTTGCTGCACACCCAGTTGTACGACCCTGGGTTCCCCCATGATACTTATCCTCACGCGGGCTCTGTGTTTTCTCTTGTCAATATCAATAATATGCCCTTCAAGGCCTTTAAGCGGGCCATCGATCACCTTTACAAAACCACCTATATATACAACTGTAGAATAATCAATCACTTCTGATTTTTCCGTAAGAGATAAGACGACTTTCATCTCATCAGCAGGAACAGGAACGGGATAGTAATCATTCTTCAGGACACCGATGACCCCCGGTATCTCTACTATCCTGTAGTAATTCACATCATTCATATCAATATATATAAATACATATCCGGGAAAAACTGTCTTCAAGGTCACGACCTTCTGGCCTTTTCTTCTTTCTACCAGCTTTCTCCTCGGTACCAACACCCTAACATTTTCGTCAGCCAATTGAGTATCCAGTAGATATTTTACATTGAGCTCATTGCCGCTTTTAGTATATATGACATACCAATCTTCCATACCACACCCTGGAAAGTCCAGGCCTCCTCTCCCAATCTATTCCGCTTCTATTATAGCATAGCAGACGTGTCATATCATGTCGCCTGGTGGGTGAAAGTAAAACTTTTTAGAACCTGTCTTTCTTTAATCATCCATTGACCCCTAGCCATTACTGTATCAATCTCCAGATCTCCTTTATTTAATACCACTATGTCTGCATCACAGCCAGCCTTTATAACCCCTTTATTATTAAGCTTCAAAACCCTCGCTACATTTGACGTTATGGTCCTCAAAGCTAACTCTAGAGGCACCTTCTCCCTCAACACTGCATCCTGAAATGCCTTATGCAGCGTATTAAGGCTTCCAATCCCAATCCCTACCAGCTTTCCGCTGTCATCAAACATAGGTGTACTTCCATTGCCATCAGAACTCATGGTTATATTATCAATGTTTACACCGCTCTCCAGCATCAACCTTATGGCTTCGCTGGGATTTATAGCATCTCTGTCTTCTCCTTTTAAATTTATGCTTGCGGTTATATCGACAATGCCACCCATAAGTGCAAACTTTATACCATCGCTGAAAAGGGCTTTATTCCTATTTAAATGGGTCGGCACATACTGGGTTATAGGTATCTCTGAAACCTCTAGCATCTCAAAGAGCTGGCTCAATTTTCGCTTGCCATCACCTATGTGCATATGTAATACCCCTGCCTTGCCCGATAAAAGACCTCCTACCCTGGCCTCTGACGCTAGCTTTAATAAATCATCCACCGTAGGTTGTGCCGAGCGGTGATCAGATACAGCTATCTCTCCTATTCCCAGCACTTTGTCTATTAAGATAATATCATTTCTAGGATTTTCCGTCAATGACCTGGCAGGCACCTGATACGAACCGGTGTATATATATGCCGTTATGCCCTCTTCTTCCAGCGCTCTGGCTTTTGCTAGAAGGCTGGACATATGCCTTGTGGTCCCATCTGTCCCTAAAAGACCAACGACTGTAGTAATGCCCGCTGTAACAATATGGCCAGGATGGATTTCAGGCGTCCTGGTGCTAAAGCCTCCCTCACCGCCACCACCTATTATATGCACATGCTGATCTATGAAACCCGGAACTAATATTTTGCCCATAAAATCCACGGTTTCACACTCTAAAAAACCCTCGGGAATAGTTATATTATCGCCTATTTTAGCAATCTTTTCGCCAAATAAGAGGATATCTTTTTTTCCCAGGTACTCTGGCGCATATACCTCTGCATTTTTTAGTAATTTAAACATATTCTCACCTCTTATTTAGCTTGCCGGTTTTTAGCCCAAATCATGTATTGCGCTCATATATCAACCTGAGCCCTTCCAGCGTAAGAAGACTGTTCACTTCGTTGATAGTTTTCGACTCTTCTGCTACCATCCTGGCCAATCCTCCCGTAGCCACGACAAAGGGTTCTTTGCTACCATCCAATTCCCTTTTCATTCTTTCAACAATACTGTCTACAAGGCCTACATACCCGTACACAAGCCCTGCCTGCATAGCCTCAACAGTGGACTTCCCAATGACGTGATCAGGCTTTACCAGCTCTACCCTCGGAAGCTTGGCAGCTCTCTGGAAAAGAGCTTCAGCTGATATTAAAATACCCGGTGCAATGGCTCCACCCAGATACTCACACCGCTCTGTCACAGCACAGAAGGTCGTAGCCGTTCCAAAATCCACGATGATTACAGGCCCACCATAAAGTTCATATGCAGCTACCGCGTTTACAATCCTATCAGCTCCCACTTCTCTGGGATTGTAATACTTTATGTTAAGCCCCGTCTTAATACCTGGGCCCACGATCATAGGAGTCTTGTGTATGTATTTTATGATGGCAGCTTCAAAGGTGTGCATAATAGGAGGCACCACCGACGATATAATCACTGCATCCACGTCGTTTACAGAAAGCCCTTTATCGGCAAAAAGACTTTTTATGAGTATACCAAATTCGTCAGAGGTCTTTCCCCTATCTGTGGAAATCCTCCACGACTGTAATAACTTTTTCCCATCGTATACCCCAAATACGATGTTAGTATTTCCTATATCAAATGCCAGCAGCATAAAAACCCTCCTTTATATTTTTTGAGTACAGCAAGGCCAATCACGCATACTTTACAGCATTTATTACAGCGCGCCTGACAACCTCCACGGCTGCGCAGCATATAGACAAAAACAAAGCATCAGATACCTGACCCTTTATACCCGTAGACAGCGCAAACATGGTATCGCCATCATTCATGGTATGAACGGGCCTTATAGCCAGAGCCAGCCCATCGTGGGAGATGGCTGCAAGCTTATTGGCCTGCTCCTTTGTCAGAGCACCATCTACCGCCACAACTCCTATGGTAGTATTGCTTTCGACTTGTGACCTGTCCAGCCAGTCAGCTTTATTTATCCACCCGGCCTTATTTATAAGGTATTCTGTCGTGTTTATAAAGCCGTCCTCTCCTTTAGCACCGGCTATTATCCTTTCGCCATCGTACACATCTCCCAGGGCATTTACCACCACAAGAGCACCGACCATTATATCTCCTACTGATATAGAAGCGGTTCCTATGCCGCTTTTACAGGCGCGTTCCATACCCAGAATTTTGCCCACAGTAGCACCTGTACCAGCTCCTATAGAACCCTGCTTTATAACGCCATCTACAGCGTCAAGGCATGCGCTATAACCCATAGCTTCATCAGGCCTGACTTTTGGATCTCCTATGCCAAGATCATATATTACCGCAGCCGGAACAATAGGGACTTTCGCATAACCTGTGTCAAAGCCTATGTTTCTTTCCTCAAGATACCTCATGACACCCGCTGCAGCATTGAGGCCAAAAGCGCTACCCCCTGCAAGCAAAACAGCATGAACCCGCTGTACCAGGTTGGTAGGGCGCAAAAGATCTGTCTCTCGGGTACCCGGGGCCGATCCCCTCACGTCTACACCTCCCACAGCGCCGTTTTCGCACAACACCACAGTGCACCCCGTCATAGCATTGTAATCTGAAGCATGTCCCACTTTTATTCCTTTTACATCGGTTATGGCATTATACATAGCCCAACACCCCTCTAACAGAAACTTCACCAGCAATCACCGCTTGCCTGCTGCCGTCTTCTCTCTCCACAATAAGAGCCCCTCTGTCGTCGATGTCGACTGCTATGGCATCAAATCCTCCACCTTTAGTTATAATTCTGACAGATTTGCCTAAAGTAACAGACAATTTTTTGCATTCTCTTATTATATCGGCAACCTCTCCACTTAAAAATTTTTCATACAGCATCTCAAAATGGTTAAGCACTTCAGCCAATAAATGCTTCCTGTCGATAAGACCCTTGGTATCATTTCTTGCTTTATGTGTTCCAATCTTCCTGTATTCTATCAAAAGTGATGTAGCCACATCTTTTAATTCATCCGGAAATTTTTCCGTATTTACATTTATTCCTATACCCACCACTACATAATTTACACAATCCATTTCTGCGTTTAACTCCGTCAATATTCCACATACCTTTTTGCCGTCTATTATCACATCGTTGGGCCACTTAATTCCTGGAGTAATTCCAGTAACACTTTTTATAGCTCTTACTACCGCGAGGGCCGCCACATGGGTGATAAGTGGTGCATCCTGCGGCAATATATCAGGCTTCAAATAAAGGGACATCCAGATACCTTTATTCCTCGGCGACTCCCACGATTTTCCGGTTCTGCCCCTCCCCGCCGTCTGTTCCTCGGCTATGACCAATGAGCCTTCAGGTGTATCTTGGGGAAGGGATTTTGCCATCGTATTGGTAGAGTCCACCGATTTTCGATATATGTAATTCCTGCCTATGTACTTTGTTTTCAAGTAAGGTCCGACTTCATCATAAGTAAGTATATCAGGCTCTTTGACCAGCATATACCCCCTTTTTGTAGAGGATTGTATGACATAACCCATTTCTCTCAAGACATTGACGTGCTTCCATACAGCTGTCCTGGATACTCCCATCATCTCACAGATCTCCTGCCCTGAGACATAATTCCCTTTGTTCTCTTTTAACATCTTAAGCAATAAATTAATATCTTCTGCCATATCTATACGCCTTCCCCATATATCGTATATAAAAATTATAAGAGCAGGCTAAAAAGCCTGCTTAAATCTCTTTCAACCATTCGCTCTAGCTCTATTTACTGCTTTTACGATGGCTGTCGTCAGCAACACAGCAACGATTATCTCAAATATGCCATTTTTCAAAGCAATGCCCCACGCCACCTGAGGCGTTAAATACTTCAGCATTACTGCCGTCGTCAGGACACCTACGGTATTTGTGAGGGTTCCTGCTACAGCAGCCAGCGGAGTACTCTTGGTCCACCGGTACACGAAGTATGCAATGATCCCTATCAGTAGTCTTGGAATAATAGCAACCCTTGGATCGGCAAATAATGGAGTGGTTGATCTCAAAAAGCTAGTAAGTCCAAAAATTAAACCGATAGCAGCACCTACGTACGGTCCCTCCAACACCGCGCCTATAATAGCAGGTATGTGCATCGTCGTAGCAGACGCTATCCCCAGCGGTATATAACCCAGTGGCGTCATGCTCAACACGACAGATAATGCTGACAACAGACCCGCCGTCGTCAGTTGCCTGGTCTTAACCTGTGACCTGGCGTTACTTTTAATCATACATAGCACCTCCGTTCCAGTTCCTTTTTAGGATACCGGACGACCCTAAACTGATATAAATCCTCAATTTACGCATCGTCCTGTCCGGCTCATTGCGATGCCGGCAATTATATTATACATTTAATGCTGAGATTATTCAACTATATTTGAAAGTTTATGTCAAGTACAAGTTCCCAATTCTCTTTTGTTTTATTCTTCCTTCTTTTTAGCCACTTTTATAACTTCCTTGTACTTCTTTAAAACCATAAAACTTCAAAGGCCTCATCTTTTAAGGATGAGACCTTTGAAACCATTTTATAAGAATAATTACCATACTAGAACTTTATCAACATTAATGTCCAAATATCGACAAAAACACACCTGCTGCTACAGCTGTACCTATTACGCCCGCAACATTTGGACCCATAGCGTGCATCAGTACGAAATTGCCAGGTCTTGCCTTTTGTGCTTCAACCTGAGACACCCTTGCCGCCATAGGAACAGCTGAAACACCGGCAGAGCCTATAAGCGGATTGATTTTGCCTCCTGATATCCAGTTCATTATCTTGCCCAGTATAACACCGCCTGCGGTGGATACCGCAAAAGCCACAAGACCAAGAGCTATGATACCTAGTGTCTTTGGATTTAAGAATCTTTCAGCGCTGGCCGTAGCTCCTACTGATGTACCTAAGAATATGACGATTATATTGTTGAGCTCATTTTGAGCGGTCTTTGATAGCCTCTCTACAACCCCTGACTCTCTAAACAGATTGCCCATCATAAGCATACCTATAAGGGGCGCCGCCGGAGGCAATATCAAAGAAACCAGTATGGTCACGACAATAGGGAATATGATCTTTTCTGTCTTGGATACAGGCCTTAACTGTTCCATCACGATTTCCCGTTCTTCCTTGGTAGTAAGGAGTCTCATAATGGGTGGCTGTATAATTGGCACCAGGGCCATATAGGAATAAGCAGCAACAGCTATAGGTCCCAGCAAATGTGGCGCCAACCTTGTAGTTAGATAAATGGCTGTAGGACCATCAGCTCCGCCTATAATCCCTATAGCTGCTGCTTCTTTCATGGTATAACCAAGAAAGATTGATGCCACATTAAATGTTATGAATACACCTAGCTGGGCTGCTGCACCCATGAGTATACTTAACGGATTGGCTATAAGGGGGCCAAAATCCGTCATAGCACCAACGCCGAGGAATATGAGCGGTGGAAATATGCCTAAAAAGTCCCCTTGATAAAGGTAATAGAGTAGCCCGCCTACGCTTTTAAGTACCGGAAGCCCATCTTTACCTATCTCATATGTAGGAGGCTGCATCAGCCCGGCCAGGGGCAGGTTAGCCAATAACATGCCAAATGATATAGGCAAGAGCAAAAGTGGCTCATATTTTTTTGCTACAGCAAGGTAAATAAGTATTAGCGACACCAAGATCATTACTATATGTCCCCATGAAATCGAAGCAAAACCGCTCTGATTCCAGAGGTCGATAAGTGCTTGTAACATAGAACTATTCACCTCTCCTGCATTATTTCAGGACTAAAAGCACATCACCCGTATTGACAGATGCACCTTTAGATACCTGAACTGATACCACGGTACCATCCTGTGGCGCTATTATTTCGTTTTCCATCTTCATAGCCTCTAAAATCATCACCACATCGCCTCTTTTTACGGCCTGTCCCTCTTTAACGCGAACGTCCAGTATAGTACCTGGCATAGGCGCATTGATCTTAAAACCGCCTGCAGGTACAGCTTTCTTAGTTTCTGCTGCTGGTTTCTCTTCTTTAGTAGCTTTTGGAGCTGATACTTCAACCTTAGGCTGATTTACAGGAACATCTACCTTAGGCACAGTTATAGTTTCCTCACCGGCATCCAACTTGACCTCTTCCACTAAAACCTCATATGTGTTGCCATTTACAGTGACATTAAATTTTTTCATAAGTATACCTCCTATCTCATATTCTTGAATTTATAATATCATTTCTACCGGCCATAGCCCATGTTGACCCAACCTGTCCCACTTTTTTTATGGATCTTATCCTTAATTTGAAGTCCCCGGCGCCATATGCAGCTATAGCAGCCGATATCACTGCAATAAGCTCTTCGTCTTTTTCACCGTTTGTATCCTCTACCGGAACATCTTCATCAGCTAAATATTGGCCTTCTTGGTTGCTTTGGCCCATCTCCTCCGATGGCTTATTTGGCTGACTATCCCCTTTTATGTATTTAAACAATAGTATTACAATGCTTAATACTATCAATACAGCAAATACAATACCCATACCGAGGACCGTTATCATTATATTCTCTTCCAGAGATTGAATAAAGCTCATAAAATATCACCTCTACAAAGGCATATTGCCGTGCTTTTTGGGCGGCCTGCTTTCCCTCTTGCCCGTTAACATCTCAAAAGCAGCGATCAACCTGGGTCTGGACTCTGCCGGGACTATGACGTCATCTACATATCCTCTGGCAGCTGCCCTATAGGGGTTGGCAAATTCGGACCTGTATTCCTCTATCTTCTGCTGTCTGGTGGCAACAGGATCTTCTGATTCCTCTATCTCTTTTCTAAACACGATATTAGCTGCTCCTTCAGGTCCCATAACAGCTATTTCCGCCGTAGGCCACGCATAAACCACATCAGCGCCCAGTTCTTTGCTGCACATAGCTATATAAGCTCCACCATAAGCCTTCCTTATTATCATTGTAACCTTGGGTACCGACGCTTCAGAATAAGCGTACAGCATCTTGGCACCATGCCTTATGATTCCCCCGTATTCTTGATCCGTTCCTGGAAGGAATCCAGGGACATCCACCAGATTTAGAAGCGGAATATTAAATGCATCGCATACCCTTATAAACCTCGCAGCCTTATCAGAGGCATTGATGTCAAGGCTCCCTGCAAATACCTTGGGCTGATTAGCAACAATGCCTACTGTCCTGCCATTCAGCCGACCAAATCCCACTATGATATTCTGCGCAAAGAAAGGCTGAATTTCAAAAAAGTCACCATTGTCAACGATCTTTGTTATGATCTCCTTCATATCATAAGGTTTATTGCTATTATCCGGTAATATATCGTTTAAAGATTCCTCTATCCTGTTCAAATCATCATCAGTGCTGTAATAGGGAGCTTCCTCTAAATTATTCGGTGGTAAATAGCTTAAAAGCTTTTTAACCAGCGCGATAGCGCTTTTTTCATCAGAACCCACCAGATGCGCTACACCACTCTTTGTATTATGGGTAATAGCGCCTCCCAACTCTTCTGCTGTGACATCTTCGCCTGTAACGGCCTTTATCACCTGTGGTCCTGTTATAAACATCTGGCTGGTCTTATCAACCATAATTATAAAATCAGTCAACGCAGGCGAATATACAGCGCCACCAGCGCATGGACCCATGATAACTGTTATCTGAGGTATTACCCCCGACGCCATGGTATTTCTGTAAAATATGCTTCCGTACCCCGATAATGCATCTACGCCTTCCTGAATCCTGGCACCTCCCGAGTCATTTATACCCACAATAGGTGCGCCCGTCTTCATGGCGAGATCGAGCACCTTACAGATCTTCTTGGCATGCATCTCGCCTAAAGAACCACCTATTACCGTAAAATCCTGGGCATACGCGTATACCAGCTGGCCATTTACTGTCCCGTATCCGGTAACAACACCCTCTCCCGGAGCTTTTGTATTGGCCATGTTAAAATCTGTGCTCCTGTGCTCCACGAAGGCATCCAGCTCTACAAACGATCCTTCGTCAAAAAGCATTTGAAGACGTTCTCTGGCTGTAAACTTGCCAGCGGCGTGCTGTTTTTCAATTTTTTGATCGCCTCCGCCTTTTTCAATGGCCTCTCTTCTGGCCCGAAGCTCTTCTATCTTCTGCTCAATACCCACAACTCATACCTCCATTCTATACTCATGTGATCTTGTTTGTATTGTAGCGCCTCTCTTCTGTCAAAATTTTTAGCCAAATATTCACCCATTGTAATTATTATACCACCATATCTACAATAGTGGCAAGTTTTTGAGCTTTTTTATACCCTGTTCTTTTAATAAATCTATATAATATGCAACAGGTTTTTTATTCAATACTATATCAGGGCGGATTTCGCCAAGGGGCACCAGTACAAACGCTCTCTTCAACATCTCTGGATGGGGAATAACCAGATCCTCATCCGATACATATATTTCATCATACAGAAGTATATCTATATCAATAGTCCTAGGTCCCCAACGTATATTTCGCTGCCTTCCCAGATCCCTTTCCACGGCATGTATAATATCCAGTAACTGGTGTGGAGAATAATTTGTCTGCACCTCCAGAACAGCGTTTAAGAAATTTGGTTGCTCTATATACCCTACGGGAATGGTCTCATAAACAGAAGAACATCTTACTATTTCTATGCCGGCATCTTGAAGGGCTGCTATAGCTTTTTTTAAAAATCCGTATCTATCTCCCAGATTGGAACCTATACTTAAATAAGCAATCGGCATAAAAATCACTACCTTACCATAGCATCTGTCATCCTGGCGACCCTGGCCATTTCTTTAACGTCATGCACCCTTACTATATCCACACCCTGTGTTATACCATATGCAACTGTTGCCGCTGTGCCTTCAATCCTATCACCCACCGGCAATTCAAGCACATGCCCTATCATGGATTTGCGCGATGTACCAAGCAGTATCGGTAAACCAAGACTTTTAAATTCCGAAAGGTGTTTCATGACGTACAGGTTTTGTTCCGGACTCTTGCCAAAGCCTATCCCGGGATCTATTATGATTTTATCTCTGTTCAAACCTGCTTTTACAGCTATATCCACAGAACGATGCAAAAAGGCCAGATGTTCTCCTATAATATCTTCGTATTGTCGGTCATTTTTATTAAACATCACGACGACAGGAACATTGTGCTCCGCTGCCACTTTAGCCATGGCTGGATCTCCTTGTAAACCCCACTGATCGTTTATTATATCTGCTCCAAGTTCAATGGCGCGCCTGGCGACCTCTGCTTTGGTTGTATCAACGGATATAGGCACTTTAATCTCCTTTACGAGCCTCTCTATCACAGGTATAACTCTATGAAGTTCTTCTTCCAGAGGGACAGGTGTATAACCCGGTCTGGTAGATTCGCCACCAACATCAATGATATCGGCGCCCTCATCCACCATTGCTTTGGCGCGGTTTATCGCTTTTTGAATATCAGTATATTTCCCCCCATCAGAAAAAGAATCAGGTGTCACGTTTAATATCCCCATTATGTACGTTTTTTTGCCAAGTGGCAGCTTATACCTTGGAGTTTCTATAGTTGCAGGTCTTTTAACCCGATTGTTTAAAAGCTCACCAAAAATCGCCCCTATATGATCCAGCCCAAAATAAGGCTGAGCTTTAAGTTTCTCGATCAGCATCTTATATTGTTTAAAAGTACCCATAACGATGACATCCGTATGTTCTACAGAGCAGTTAACACATCCCCTGTGTACCGCTACATCACCGCCTAAGGACAGCATCTCCTGCTTTAATATATTAGCAGCGACAGCTTTCACCTTATTTACCTTTACAATTATATAGTCCATCTTATCGGCTAGTATCTCCAGCGCCCCTTCGCTTACACCAATCCTCTTTAATTCGGACATTGCATCTTCTCTGCTATAAAAAGGCATAAATCGGCCTTCCAACTGTCTTCCCCTCCTCTCTCTTACTTAACGCAAAAACACCACTGCTATATCATTGAACTTTTATTATCTTAAAAAAGACCGGTTATTTCTCCATTTTCATTTACGTCAATGTTTTCGGCAGCAGGATGCTCAGGTAATCCGGGCATAAGCATGATATCGCCCATTATAGCTACGATAAACCTTGCTCCTGCAGATAAGTACACTTCCCGCACAGTGACCTCAAATCCATCAGGAGCTCCTAAAAGCCTGGGATTATCAGAAAATGAGTATTGCGTCTTAGCAATACATACAGGCAATTTATCCATACCCATCTTGGTGATTCTTTTTATCTCTCTTCTAGCTTCTGGCGTATATAAAACACCAGAACCGCCGTACAACTCTTTTGTGATTTTTTCAATCTTTTCTTCAATGGAGAGATCTAAATCATACAAAGGTTCATATTTGCTCTCCTGATTTTCCAGTACGCTAAGTACCTCCTGAGCCAATTGTATGCCGCCTTCGCCGCCTCTTGCCCACACGTCAGTAAATACCGCTTTTACACCTATTCTCTTGCACATCTCTGTAAGTAATTCCACTTCGTCAGGTGTATCTTCCGCAAAAGCATTTATGGCTACTGTGACAGGCACCCTGTATTTTCTCATGTTTTCTACATGCCTTTTAAGGTTATCAAAACCCTTGTGCAGGGCATCGAGGTTTTCCTGTGACAGCTCGCCTTTTTTAACCCCTCCATGCATCTTCAGCGCTCTTATGGTGGCAACAACTACTATTTCATCGGGTTTCAGCCCGCCCATTCTGCACTTGATATCGAGAAACTTTTCCGCGCCAAGGTCCGCTCCAAAACCAGCCTCTGTGACCACATAATCTCCCAATTTTAAAGCCATTCTAGTTGCAATGAGACTGTTACAGCCATGGGCTATATTGGCAAACGGTCCGCCATGAATAATCGCCGGCACCCCTTCAATGGTCTGGACCAGATTAGGCTTTATAGCGTCTTTGAGAAGAGCAGTCATGGCCCCGTCTGCTTTAAGATCTCTTGCCGTAACGGGATTGCCCTCTGTGTCATATGCCACGATAATATCTCCTAAGCGCTTCTTTAAATCGGCAAGGTCTTCAGCAAGGCATAGTATCGCCATTATCTCCGAAGCCACTGTTATAATAAAGCTATCTTCTCTAGGGTAACCGTTTCGCTTACCTCCAAGACCTACAACAATCTCCCTTAGCGCCCTATCATT
Organism: Caldanaerobius fijiensis DSM 17918; assembly: GCF_900129075.1. Classification (NCBI taxonomy): domain Bacteria; kingdom Bacillati; phylum Bacillota; class Clostridia; order Thermoanaerobacterales; family Thermoanaerobacteraceae; genus Caldanaerobius; species Caldanaerobius fijiensis. The sequence continues at coordinate 29,855 of NZ_FQVH01000012.1, read as the reverse complement.
CAAATCCAGAGCCCGTTTCCAAAGTATCCGACATGGATCTATATGGAGTTTATTGCCATGGTGAATGTGGTTGTCTATCATAGCAGAAAGCAGGTTGTGAGCAGATGAGATGGCGTGGATATCACCGGTAAAATGGAGGTTTATATCTTCCATAGGGACCACCTGAGAATAACCTCCGCCGGTGGCCCCTCCTTTAAGGCCCATACATGGGCCAAGGGACGGTTCCCTCAAAGCAACGACAACCTTTTTATGTAATTTAGCAAGAGCCTGTCCTAAACCGATAGTTACAGTAGACTTGCCTTCCCCCGCTGGTGTAGGATTAATTGATGTAACCAAGATCAACTTACCATTAGGTTTGCTTTCCAGCTTTTTTAGCAGTTCCAGGGATATTTTTGCCTTGTACTTACCATAATACTCTATATAATCTTCAGATATGTCCAGCGATCTCGCTATATCTCCAATGGGTTTAAGTTTTGCGTTTCGCGCAATTTCGATATCGCTCAGCATGATACCAAATACCACCTCTACCTATTTAATTTGTTTTCACATTTTTCCATAAATTTATCTACGTCTATTATGTATCTTTCATGGGTACCTTCGCCTATTTTCTCCACCTCATCGTAGGCTTCAACCTTAAATGTTAGCCTTCTATTATCTATATTTATAAGTTCAGCATATATCCTTATTTTCATCCCCAGCGGAGTAGGCCGTAAATGCTTGACAGCTATATTGGTGCCCACTGTAGCCTTATCACCGGGCAAGTGCAGCTCCACCGAGAACATAGCAGCTTTTTCCATAAGCGATATCATGGCAGGTGTCGCCAATACTCTGACACTGCCACTGCCATAGGTGACCGCCAGGTCTTTTTCTTCCACAATAGTCTCTATAGTTGAGTTCAAGCCAACCTGTATCCCGTACTCCAATAATCTCACGACCTTTCTAAAATTTTTTCTAAAATTTTTAATCAAACCTATTATAACAAAAAAAATCAAAAAAAACAGGGTTTTAAAAACCCTTTTATGCACTAGCAAATACTTCCTCAAACTCTTCTTTGTTCAGTTTTTCTTTCTCTATAAGCGCTTTAGCCACACCGTGAAGTTTATTTATATTTTCACTTAACAACTCTTCCGCCCTTTTATAACACTCTTCAATTATACGCCTCATCTCGCTATCAATTTCAGCAGCTACCTCTTCACTATAATTTCGAGCCCTCCCTAGGTCTCTACCTATAAATATCTCATCCCTATCTGAACCGTATATCATGGGCCCGAGTTTTTCACTCATGCCGTACTCTGTCACCATCTCACGGGCGATTTTCGTAGCCCTCTCCAGGTCATTTTGAGCGCCTGTGCTTATATCGTTCAGCACCAATTTTTCAGCAACTCTTCCCCCTAATAGCTGCACGATTTGATCCAGCATCTCAGACTTGGATATATAATACCTGTCTTTTTCCGGAAGGCTCATAGTATAGCCGCCCGCCCTGCCTCTGGGTATAATAGACACTTCGTGAACAGGATCAGCATGAGGGAGTAATTTGGCTACGACGGCATGACCCGCTTCATGGTACGCCGTCAGTTTTTTATCTTCCTCAGTTATAACCCTGCTCTTCTTCTCAGGACCCGCAATAACCTTAGTAATGGATTCTTCCAGTTCTTCCATAGATATCTGCTTTTTGCCTCTTCGAGCAGACAAAAGAGCAGCTTCATTCATAAGATTCTCAAGATCAGCTCCTGTAAAACCTGGCGTCCTCTTTGCCAATACTTTTAAATCTACATCAGGAGCTAGGGGTTTATTTCGGGAATGCACTTTTAATATCTCTTCCCTCCCCTTCACATCGGGTATACCTACCACCACCTGTCTATCAAATCGCCCGGGTCTCAAAAGGGCGGGGTCCAATATGTCGGGTCTATTGGTAGCAGCAAGGATTATAATACCCTCATTTACACTGAAACCATCCATTTCCACCAGAAGCTGGTTTAGCGTCTGTTCTCTCTCATCATGGCCTCCTCCCAGACCAGCACCTCTATGGCGTCCCACAGCATCGATCTCATCAATAAACACTATACACGGTGAATTTTTCTTGGCTTGCTCAAATAGATCTCTCACTCTTGCTGCGCCAACGCCCACAAACATCTCCACAAAGTCAGATCCACTGATACTAAAAAAAGGCACACCTGCTTCACCGGCTACAGCGCGGGCTAATAGAGTCTTACCGGTTCCGGGAGGCCCAACCAGTAAAACTCCTTTAGGTATCCTCGCCCCTAACTCTATGAACTTCCTGGGAGATTTTAAAAACTCTACAATCTCTTTTAATTCCTCTTTTTCTTCATCGGCTCCTGCCACATCATTGAAAGTAACCCTTCTTTTATCTTCATTAAGCATCTTTGCCCTGCTCTTGCCAAAGCTCATCACTCTACTCCCGCCGCCTTGTGATTGCTGTATAAATATCAACCAAAATATCACAAACAGTACGATAAATGCGGCAGTGGGCAACAGCTGCAACCACCACGGCGGCTCAGATACGGGCTGCGGATTAACTACAAGGCCTCTATCTATATAAGGCTGTAAGAACTGGCTGAAACTGGTGGTATCCAGTATATAGCTTTGAAATCTCGTACCATCTTTTAATGTCCCCATCACATTTTTATCTATAATAGTTAGCTCGCTGACGTTGTTATTCCTTATCTGTTGCACCAATTGTGTATAATTATATTTTAGCGGTTGTTCTGGCGTAGCTGTTCCCCATAGTTGCACAATGGCGTATATAGCTATCAATACCAGAATGTAAAAACTGGCGCTTTTCAAGAACTTATTCAAGCCTTTGCCTCCCCTCATTACATTATATGACAAAGATATTTTACCATATAAATTTACAAAAAACAAATTAGGTTAGTTTAATCATTATATATCTCCGGTTTTAACACCCCTATATAAGGAAGGTTCCTGTACTTTTCAGCATAATCAAGGCCATACCCCACTACAAATTTATCAGGTATAGTAAAGCCGACATAATCTACTTTTACATCGGTCATTCTTCTCTCAGGCTTATCCAGGAGCGTACATATCTTTATACTCCTGGGACCTCTCTCCATGAGATTTTTTCGCAAATAGCTCAAAGTAAGGCCGCTGTCTATTATATCCTCTATAATGATGACATCCTTATCTTGTATGCTGTGATCCAGATCTTTTATAATCTTTACAACTCCTGATGAACGAGTGGAAGCGCCATAGCTGGATATAGCCATAAAATCTATAGTGATGGGAAGATCAATATACCTTATCAGGTCTGATATAAACATGATAGCACCCTTTAAAACTCCTATGAGTACAGGCTCTTTGCCAGCATAATCACGTGTTATAATCCGGCCGAGCTCTTTAACCTTGTCTTTTAACTCATCCTCACCTATCAATATCTCTGAAATATCCTGTTCAAACATCGCTACAACCTCCTTCATAACTCAAAACCAAAAATTTTCTTGTCTTCTCTGTTACCTTATATTTTTCATTAATTCTATGCCCTACAATCCATACTATTTCGTTCCCTGATGCAATTAACGGGATTTTATTCCTCATATCAAAGGGTATTTTTGCATCAATAAAGTAATCCTTTAGTTTTTTGCGCCCCTGCATACCAAAAGGTACTATATAGTCTCCATTTTTTCGCGTTCTAACCACCAGATCACCAGGGAGCTTCTCATAATCAAGATAAGCCTTATACCTATCTTTAAAATCAAGCTGAACGCTGGCTTCTATGGCCGCATAAATGCGGGCATTTAATTCGCCAATATAGGTCTCACCGGGTATAATGAGATTATACGAAAAATCGGTTGCGGCCAAAATACTTGACGAAAGGAAAAATTTGATTTTGCCGTACTGCAATCCCACACAGACATTACCAGGGATATCTATGCGCTCACCGGTCCTCCCTCGCTGAGCAAAATCCATAATGTAGTTTATATGCTTAAATTCTATATTCAGGTCATGGCCTTTTACGGCCTGAATCGCCTTTTTTATAAGACGTCTTTTAATAGCCGGCTCCAGTTCAATAAATTCCTTTAAGTCAATCTGTACAATATCCCGGCTTTCAGAACATATCTTTTCATAAGCTTCCTGAACCTTCTTCTGAATATAATTGTCTTCCTCCCGCAATATCTCTGCCGTTTGAGCAATTGCATCGGTTATTCTTTTATTAAAGTGCTCTTTTAGATATGGTATGAGCTCAAGCCTTATCCTGTTTCTGGTATAATTGGCTTCATAATTGGTATGATCTATTCTATACTTCAAGCCATTTTCTTTAATATACGCTTCTATATCCTGGCGCTTTGACTCGATAAGAGGTCTTATGATATCTCCCGAAACCGGACTCATACCGGTTAACCCATGCATACCACTGCCCCGTAAAAGGTGAAGCAATACCGTCTCGGCCTGGTCGTCCATATTGTGGGCCACCGCAATTTTATCTGCATTCAATTGCTTTTTAAGTTCCCTGAAAAAGCTGTACCTTACATACCTGCCCGCTTGTTCTAAAGTCATATGCAAATCTGATGCCACTTTGGCCACATCTTCTACTTTAACATAAAAAGGCAAGCCAAGGTCTTCTGCCATATCCCTGACAAAGCGCATATCTTCCTCAGCCTGCAATCCCCTTAATTGATGATTAACATGTGCGACAAAGAGAGTCAGATCATACCTTTCCTTAAGTTTAAATAAGATATGTAAAAGGCACACAGAATCAGGGCCGCCCGATACTGCCACAATTATCCGGTCTCCCCGATGAATCATCTCATATTTTTTTATCGTATCCTCTGCTAACACATTGTTTCCCCCAGGTGCATTTATAATATAGTATTATACCATATCAACACAAATAAAAAAAGAAAAACTAGGCCCACTGTCAAAAATATATTCAAAAATTTATCAATTTTTGCAGCGGCCATGTTCTCCTTCTTGTAATTACTGTAAGCATAATCAAATACTCTGTTAACATCTTCTCCTTTAAAGCACATCTCTACGATATTATACACAACCGGGGATGTAAACTTAATATTACGGAGCAAATCCTTTAGCTCACATCTATCAGGATTACATCTTCTGCCAGATAAGAGCTCCAATAGCAATATTCCCAGGCCAAATAAATCATAAGCCCTATCTGCCTTTCTAAGTCCATAACCCCATGATGCTCTGTCAAATCGAGGAGTATATTCTTTAACTCCCATTCCAAATTTCATCAGGCCACCGATATCTACGATGCGCAGGAGTTTTTTGTTTTTATCTATCATAATATTTTCAGGTTTAAGATCTGCATATGCATAGCCTTTTTTATGAAATTCGCCAAGCAATTTTAAAAGAACCACAGAAATCCCAATGACATTTTTAACTGAAAGCTTATAACACTTTAGAAAGCTCTGCAGATTGTCACCATGTATATATTCCATCACAATAAACCCGGCTTGTCCCGAGAGCATATCATCAAGCCCATAAACATAAGGTATATACTGAAGGTGAGAAAACTCTTTTAAAAGCCTGTACTCTCTAGCTGCATTCATGACATTATCAAAAACCTTTACCGCATATTTCTGGCCATCGTCCATGCACTTGGTCAAAAAAACAATCCCAAGGCCGCCTTCACCTAATTTTTTTATGACTTCATAGGATTTTTTGCTCCAGCGGCCCTTTATAATATCCCCTTCTCTTATCCTCATAGCGTGTATTCACGTAGTTCAGGTTGCTTCACCAGCATGGAAATGGCCTCTCTTATAGCGATAGCCGTAGGCGTACAGCCTCCTGTACCTACAGAAGTTACGATTTGCTCTAACTCCTGAGGATCGTCGGTAAAATCACAGAGTACCTTTACCATACTGTCAATCCCCGGGAATTGGAGTAAAGCTACTGAAAAACGTCCTTTTCGACCACTTAAAGTCTTTAAAAGATCTACGACGCTGACCCTGGCAGCATTGATCTTGTATAACATGCTGCCGCTGGTATCCATTAAAATCGCCATTTCTACATCGGTTTCATCTGCCAGTGACTCTATATAACTGCTCACCTGGCTCCTTACGATCGGGTTGATATCTTTTAAATCTTTACCTATTATACCCTTTATATGGCTGTTTACTATCTCCTCTATCGTCACCTGAACTGATTTTTGGGTCAACGCCTGCATGGTCTCCGATAATTCTTCTATACGCGTAAGCTCGTATAAGCCTCCACCCGCTCTGGCGATCTCCCTGACCTCTGTAGCTCCCACATCATCTCTGTCCATGATGCCAATAGAATTTACTATTATACCCATTTTTTTCGCGTCTGCCGCAGCATCTACCGGATTGCCCCCTACATTAGATTTGCCGTCCGTAACAAGAGTAATGAGTTTTAGTGGCATATTATTACCTCCTTTTTTAGTAATTATTGCCACCAAAACTCACCATTATACAACCTTACACCGCTACTATCTTAGATACCATAACCGTCATATCATCTTTAACATTTCCTCTTGTCAGTTTTAGCGTCTCTTCAGATATTTTTCGAGCCATCTCCTGCGGTGTCCCATCTATCTCTTTCAGCAGCTGTTTCAGCCACTGTTCTCTTTTTATGAAATCGTTAGCATCCAGAATGCCATCGGTGACCATTATCAGCATATCCCCATCCCCTAAAATACTATTTTTCCCTGATACATCTACATTATTTAATATACCAAGGGGCAACTGATGGGAGCGGATTACGTCCACCATCTCTTTTCTTTTTATAAAGGTGGAAGAAGAACCCATTTTTATAAACTCTGCTTTTCCAGTATATTTATCAAAAAGGCACATATCCAGTGTGCTGAAGCACTCCAGATTTCTTAGGGCCATAAGGGCGTTAACACATTTAACAGCTGCTTCCTTTGTAAAACCTGCTTTACTAAACCGTTCTACCAGCTTTAAAGCCAATTTGCTTTCGCTGGCAGCTTTTGCTCCTGTCCCCATGCCGTCGCTTAACGCCATCATATACTTGCCGTAAGGCAACTCAAGAAAGCTAAAATTATCACCATTTACCGGCTCTTTCGACGTGCTCACAACAGCCGTAATCACATCGTACTTATCAGCTTCTTCTAATCTTAAACTACACGTCCTCATCTTTTCATCTATGGTACAACTATCTCGCAGAGGAACCATTCTTTTACCTACACATTTGGATACAATAGGGATTATGCTCTTCAAACATTCTTTGCTGCCGTAACACACCTTTTTCGCTATCTGTACTTCCACTCTGTCGCCTTTTTTCAAAACATATACATCTTTGATATCAAAACCGTGGCGATCCAGTTCCACTTTTATACTATCCTCAACATCGTTTAAGAACTCTACTTCCGCGTTCATATCATCAGATAGATTTCGCAATATTGCTGATATACCCTTAAATTGCTGTGCCAAAATTTTTAACCTATTGTCCGCATAATCGTTATTTTGTATTTCCTCCCCGGCTTGTATAAGCTGTTCCATGTCTTCTGCTATTTCACCGAATATATCCGACAAATCTCTCACTTTTTCACAAGACATCTTTTTCACCCTGATACTGTAATCAGCCAGAGCCTTTTGTTTATTTACAGCCTTATCCACGTATTCGCTCAGGGTATAAATAAAGGATCTGGGCAGCAATATAAACATCATTATAGAAGCAAGCACCTCATAAAAGGTCATCTGTGCACCCAGTGAAGGAATGTAGGTATACATAAGCCCATAACTAAAGACAAAACCCAGTACGGAACCTGTCTTACCTAATTTATTAAACAAACCGGAAAACAAACCCGCCAAGCCATATGTAGTAATAATCACAGGGTTTATACGAGCCAGATTTGAAATAAAACCCGCAACAAGGCCTGCAGAACAACCTACACCTATACCGCCAGCAAAGGCAGATGTAACTACGGCCAGGACAGAGAGTACATTGGCTATAGAAAATCCTGCAACTTTCACCTTTGAAAATCCGGACAGGATAATACCTGCTGTAATGGCAAATGCTATTATTTCTTCTTTTGACAGCACTCTTCTATTGACCTTTGCTATGGCAGGCACACACTGATAAAAAACAAAAGTCATAGAAAAGCACACCGCTGCACTCAATACATAAATTATAAAGTCATAGAGGATAAAGTCATTTATCAAGTCAATACCCAATATACCAAATTGTAATATTGATGAAACTATTGCATATATTGTAATATCACGATCTTTAATAAAGAAATAGGAAATAGTAAAAGCTGTAAATGCAACCGCATAATATAACGCGCCAAACAAACCAACAGTTAAAGCAACACCCAAAATAACAGGCAGTGCAATTATCATATACCTTTTTTCTTTTTTTAATGCAGCAGCATAAAATGCGAGACCAAATGGCAATGTCTGGTCAAAAAACAGCGACCTCGAAACAAGAAAGCCAAACAAAATAATTAATGCCATCCCTGCATCCAATCGTAAATTTATTTTCTCTCTTCCTTTCATCTTATGTGTATAAATCCTCTGGTATGGAAGCAATTCAATGCGTTCCATCACAATTCCCCTCCCCAATTATTGTTTTTACTGGATTATATCACCATATCGCAAAGTTGTATGTATATTTTTGGCAACGGACAAAATTTTTTATCGACAATATTAAACGAAGACTAGCGATATGATAAAATAAACTTTAAAATACATGTTTAGAGGTGATAATAACTTGAATTATCTTTATAGGGGTAAACAATTTTATACATACTATACAGCGAAAATTTATGATGAAGACTGGAAATTTCTGTCGAAATACCTCAATGACGAACAGCTAAAAATTTTTTTACAGCTACCACTGTATGAGCAGAGGCATTCTATAGATGTAGCTTATAGCGTTTTACACATGCGCCCTGATGCTTCTCGCGAGCTGGTTATAGCAGCTCTGATGCATGATATAGGGAAGGGAAATGCACTCACACCTTTAAAGAAGGCTTTAGCAGTATTGCTGGATAAGTTTATGCATAAGCTCGCAGTAAAACTTTCAAAGAGATGGTATTTCCTGTATATATACTATAACCATCCCGAGATAGGCGGTAAATTGGCAAAAAAAATCGGCCTTCCAGGCCGTTCAATATACCTCATTGAACATCATAACGATAGGGATCCCGCTGACGAAGATGTAATATTGCTTCAAAATGCCGACGGAAAAAATTAAAGAGCTCCCCTTACGCTCAAAATGTACTTGGACCTATCCAGAGGATTAACACCTATGCGCTTTCGCTCTATCACAAAACCTTCAGGGCACTCTTTATACTGCAAAAAACGGGTTGTCATATTGGAGCGGCCTTTTGTAGCTGATGACAGATGCGCCGGATAATTCATAGATGTAGCAAGAGGTATTTCTCCCTCTATTGTAGCCATACCCCTGGATATCCATGGACTGTTAAAAACAGCTCTCATTTGCGCCAGATCGTTTAAAACTTTACCCGCAAATTCCTCCGGAGTAATGATTTTAAAATACAATATGGGTTCTAGAAGCTTTACGCCGGTGTTAACAAGCCCGTCCATTATAGCCATAGGGGTAGCCACTACAAAATCCTGAGGATGGGTATGCATTACGTGATCCTCTCCGTCAATGAGAGTAACCTTAAGATCTGTGACCTCCCAACCATAGAGGCCTTGTTTAAGCGCCTCAGGTAATGTCCTCTCCACATCGTTTTGATACCTTTTGCGTATCTTATCCGTGCTCACAATGGATTTATAGACCAACCCGCTTCCACGTTCACCTGGTTCAATAGCAAAGCGCAATACTGCCCAGCAAGGTTTTGGCATGGTATAAGCTACAAAGCCTTCTCCCTTTTTAGCAGGTGTTTCTTTGTATATAACCATAGGCTCATCAAAGATCACTTCAATACCAAAGCGATCCTTCAATATGCTGTAGAGAATTTCGATCTGAATCGTGCCCATAACCTTTATGTGAAGTTCCTTTTCGGCCTGATGCCACTGAAATTCCAGTGTTGGATCTTCCTCATCCAATTCTTGCAGAGCTTCAACCAATTTGTAATAATCATTGTTATTTTTGGGACGCACCTGTACCGTAAGCAGTGGAACTGCCAATTTATGTTCAGGAGGAATGGCATCAGCACAACCTATTATATCACCTACACGCGCATCGATCCCACATACAGCTGCTATGTCACCCGCTCTAACCTCTCCTACGTCCTCATAATCATTGACGTGCATTTTGCGTATCTGAGCCACTTTTCCCTCCTTGCCCTGGGTGACATTATAAACCACATCCCTATTTTTCATAACGCCATCGTACAGCCTTACATATGAAAGACGACCCATAGTCTTATCTCTCTGGATTTTGAACACGATAGCCGACAACGGCCTGTTTTCATCACCACGTGGTGCCGGAAGAAAATCTATTATAGCGTCCATCAGTTGGGTTATACCTATGCCTTTTTGAGCTGAACCTAATAGTATCGGAAAAACCTCAGCCCTTCTTGCAAGCTCAATAGTTCTTTCTTTAAGGTATTGATTATCCAGAACCTGGCCATCAATATACCTCTTTAAGACCTCATCATCTACCCTTGACAACGTATCTATTGCATCATCAGATATTTCATTCTCCTGAAATATATCTATAACACCTCTAAATTGATTTTCTCGCCCTATGGGGTGCTGAACAGCAAATGCCCTATCAGTAAACATACCTTTTATCTCACTAATTAGCCCATCGGCATCTGCCCCTATCCTATCCATCTTATTTATGAAAAATATAGTAGGTATCTTCATCTTTTTTAAGGCATTCCATAACACCTCTGTATATGATTGTATGCCCTCAACAGCTGATATCATCAGTATCGCGCCATCTAAAACCCTCAGTGATCGCTCCACTTCTGATACAAAGTCTATGTGGCCCGGTGTATCTATGAGGTTTACGGTATAGCCTTTCCAGTTAAATACCGTCGTCGCTGCCAATACAGAAATACCCCTCTCCCTTTCTACCTCCAGGTAGTCGGTTTGAGCCGTCCCATCGTCAACACTACCTATAGCTCGTATTTTACCGCTTAAATACAGCATGTATTCAGTTGTGGTGGTCTTGCCTGCATCTACATGAGCTACTATCCCTATATTGCGCAATCTATCATTTATAGGCATATATTCTCCCCCGTCGCTTATTTTTCATTAACCATTATACTACCGATAAAAACGATGGGCAAATTTCTCAATGACGCAAAAAAGGAATGCTTAGAGCATTCCTTTTTTACCTATAACCTATAACCACATATTTTTCATCATCATCTATTATCATCTCTGGAGTCAGCTGACACTCTACCATGTATTCGGCAACTTTATCACCTGATGGCAATAAATCATCTGCCACATTTTCCCCTATTGAACGATGCAAGTTGTTGATTTTTTCTCTGCTCTCCGAATGACATATAACCAGCTTGCCTTGCGGTTTCAATAATGTAGAAAGCTTTTTAATACTGAGCTTCTTGTTCTCAAAGTGCGGAAACGAAGAATAACATATGATATCATCAAATAAAATTTCTGACTGATAATCCATTATATCGTTCTCAACAAAATGCACATTGCGGTATATATCTGCAGGGAATTTTTCTCTAGCTTTTTCCAGCATTTTTTCAGCAATATCCACACCTATATAACAGCCATTTTCTCCTATTTTATTTAATATATACGGTATTAAAACCCCTGTACCACATCCTACATCAAGAACTACAGCACCATCTTTTAAATTAATTAATTCAATTATTTCTTTAAGTTTCAAAGGATCGTGATAAACTCTCCTATCCCAGTCATGTGCGACCCTGTTAAAAAACTCTTTATTACTTATAGCGCTAATAACGCCCACCTCACTTTAAAAAAATCTTACTGTCGTTTTTTCTTTGTTTGAAATCACTATTCTAACGATTATAGGTATAAAAATGAGTTGAATTATTATACCCGGCAAAGCAAGTATAAAAAGGCTGGAAATAAATTTCACCAGACTAAAGACCTTATGAGTTATCAAAATTGCAATTACCCAGTTGCCAAGTATTGATACAATTCTGCCCAAAACCATCGAAATGAGCAATGATGGATATATAGCCCATTTAAACTTTCTAAAAGTCAACGAAATAATCACTGCATATGTAAAAAGCTCAAAAACCATTGCAAAAACCGATGGTATCGGCGGCATAGATGTTAAAAGAAAACTCAATAGTGGAGTTATAGCTCCTACAGCGCCGGCATATTGCCATGGGAGCAAAAAACCTGCAATCAATACTGGTATATGCATCGGCAAAAATATATTGCCACCCAGATTAAACATATGAAAAGCGATAGGCAACAGCACCCCTATACTCAACAATAGGGCAGACAACACAATATTATAACTTTTCGATTCCATAAAAAACCCCCTTTTTAGTAACACTAAATATAAAAGCGTGCTACTATCAATATAGCACGCTTTTACATAACCGTCAACATAAATTTGAGATTATCCGCCAAGCTCTGCTTCATAATCCTCATCTTCATCCATACCCTCAGGTATAGCAAACTGACTCATATACAGGTTATAATAAAATCCCTTTTGCTTTAGCAGCTCCTTATGTGTACCTCTTTCTATTATCCGTCCGTCATTTATTACCAGTATCACATCGGCATTTTTGATGGTACTGAGCCTGTGCGCTATAACAAAGCTGGTCCTTCCCTGCATCAGCTTTAGCATTGCATCCTGAACAAGCCTTTCAGTACGGGTATCAATATTGCTTGTCGCCTCATCCAGTATAAGTATTGCAGGATTTGATAAAATGGCGCGCGCTATGGCAAGGAGCTGCCTTTGTCCCTGGCTCAAATCGCTGCCGCCATCTGATAAAACCGTATCGTACCCGTGGGTCAAATGCCTTATAAACCTGTCTGCATTTGCAAATCTTGCAGCATTTTTCACTTCCTCATCTGTGGCTGATAGCCTTCCATATCGGATATTTTCGATCACAGGCTCTGAAAACAGATAGGTATCTTGCAAAACTATGCCTAAATTCGAACGCAGACTTGAGCGCTTAATATTCCTTATATCCACGCCATCTACAAGGATTTGACCTCTATCAATATCATAAAATCTGGTAAGAAGGTTCACAATGGTGGTCTTTCCAGCACCTGTGGGCCCAACCAGCGCAATTGTCTGGCCAGGTTTAGCATGAAAACTTACATCCTTTAAAACAGGCTCTCCCTCTTTGTATGAAAACCACACATTCTTGAACTCAACTTCACCTCTTATATCTTTTAACTCAATCGCATCCTGTACATCCTCTTTCTCTGGTAATTCGTCCATAATCTCAAAAACCCTTTCTGCCGATGCCACAGCAGATTGAATCTGGTTAAACTGGTTTGCCAATTCATTTATAGGCCGTGTAAACTGCCTCGAGTACTGGATAAAACTTGCAATCGCACCAATAGTAATAACTCTTTTTAAAGCTAAATATCCTCCGGCTACAGCTATCATTGCAAATGTGAGGTTGTTCAGAACATTCATCAGAGGTCCCATAACGCCTGCAAAAATCTGAGCCATTATACTTGACTTTCTCAGTTCTTCATTTGTTGATATGAATTTTTCTATCTCCTTTTGTTCTCTGGTAAAAACCTTTATGACTTTCTGTCCTGTAATGTCTTCCTCGATTAAGCCATTTAATCTGCCCAAAGCAGTCTGCTGTTGTAAGAAGTAGGCCGCTGTCCTTTTTGCAATAGCACTGGTCAAAAGCATCATAATAGGAATAATAAGCAACGTAAGCAAGGTCAAAATAGGGCTTAAAAAGATCATGACGATAGCCGTTCCAACTAACGTAATTACACTTGAGAATATCTGAACAAGGCTGGCATTTACCGTATTGCTTATAACATCTATATCGTTTGTCAACCTGCTCATCAAATCTCCGTGGGCCCGCGTATCAAAAACTTTTAGGGGTAAAGTCTGAAGCTTTGAAAATAAATCATTTCTCATATCAAAAATCATACGCTGAGAAATCTTCATCATGGCATAACCTTGTAAATATGAAAAAAGTGAATTCAAAATATAAACAACAACCATTGCAATGATAACTGATATCAAACCTTTAAAATTTTTAGGCACAATATAATCGTCTATGGCTTTTTTAATAAAAAGCGGACTAATAACTGACAAAATCGAGTTCACTATGACCATTGCAAAAACAATGATAATGCTTAATTTATATTTGCTCAAATACGCCCAAAGCCTTTTAATCGTGCCTTTCAAGTCCTTTGGTTTTGCTGCAGCTCCAAACCTGAAAGGACCTCTACCAAAACCTGGACCGGGCCCAAAAGGAGCCGCTGGACGGTTTTGATTTTCAAGACCTCTGCCCTGTGTCGATGATGTATTTGCAGCATTTTTATCAGGCATCTTGCGCTTCCCCCTCTCCAAACTGTGAATTATAAATTTCTTGATATATCGAACATGTCCTTAAAAGCTCATCGTGCGTACCGGACGCTACAATCTTACCTGAGTCCATAACTAAAATCTTATCTGCATCTTTGACCGTACTTATCCTCTGAGCAATCACAAACGTTGTAGTTCCTTTCATGTATTTTCTGAGGGCCATTTGTATCTTCTTCTCGGTTGCCATATCAACTGCGCTGGTACAGTCATCAAGGATTAAAATCTTTGGCCTTTTCAATATAGCTCTTGCAATTGAAAGCCTTTGTTTTTGTCCGCCTGAAAGGTTTACCCCCCTTTCACTTATCACTGTATCATATCCATCTGGAAATCCCATTATAAAATCGTGAGCTTGAGCCGCTTTCGCTGCCTCGACAATCTCCTCAATGCTCGCATCCTCTTTCCCCCAGCTTATATTCTCTTTAACTGTTCCTGTAAACAGGAGCGATTCTTGCAGAACTATGCCTATGCTTTCTCTTAAAACTTTCAAATCTAAATCCTTTACATTCTTACCATCAATCAAGACATCACCTTTTGTTGCATCATAAAGCCTTGGAATAAGACTCACAAGGGTGGATTTCCCCGCACCTGTGGTACCAATTATGGCGACGGTCTCGCCAGGATTTGCCACAAAGCTGACATCCTCTATGGCAGGTTCTGAATCGTTTTCGTCATAGTAAAACGTCACGTTTCTAAATTCCACTTTTCCGTAGACTATCGGACTTCTATCTGCATCCGCTTTATCTTTGATATCTATATCAGTTTCTAAAACCTCGTTTATCCTTTTGGCCGATGCGCTGGCTCTTGTTATAAATAAAAAGATGTTTCCTACCATTATAAGTGAGAACAAAATCTGTGTCATATAATTTATAAATGCCATAATCTCACCAACCTGCATCGTTCCAGCCTTTACCTGAAGCCCTCCAAACCATATAACGGCAACAATGCTAAAGTTCATAATCAGCATGAAAAGTGGCATTGTGAAGACAATAAGTCCAAAGGCTTTTAACGAGATATCCATGAGTTCCTCATTTGCATTGAAAAATCGAGTTTTTTCATGTTCATGCCGGACAAATGCCTTTACAACCCTCACACCCAAAAGGTTTTCCCTCATCACAGCATTGACCCTATCGATCTTACTTTGAACAGCTGAAAACAGCGGAAGGCTCTTTTTCACCATGATATAAAAAATGGCTATCAAAAAAGGAATAGCAAAGAGCAAAATAGCAGCAAGCCGGGCATTTATCATTACCGCCATGATGATTCCACCTATGCAAAGAAGAGGTGCCCTTACTACAATCCTCAATAGCATCATAACCAGCTCTTGTATCTGCACGACATCATTTGTAAGTCTTGTGATCAATGTTGCAGGTTTAAATTTGTCAATGTTCTTAAAAGAAAATGCTTGAACTTTTCTAAATAGGTCATTCCTTAAATCAAATCCAAAATTTCGGCTTGCAATACTGGAAAATACAGTGCTTCCAACGCCGCCTACCATTCCAATCAAAGCTATCAAAACCATGATGAGCCCTGTTCTGGTGATATATGAAATGTCCCCTCTTTGAATTCCCTCATCGATAATCTTCTCAAGGAACTTGGGTTGCATCAGGTCCATGATAACTTCAATCAGCATAAACAATGGTGCTAAAAGTGCAAATATCCAGTATGGTTTCAAGTACCTGAAAAGTTTTAGCATAAAAAACCCCCTTTACAAAATACTTTGATATCTAAATATATAAGCAAAAAATATAGCTTATTTAAAATCCAAGTATAAGCCAAATAACACGTTAAACCTATATTCAAATTATACTTGAATATCAAAGTAATGTCAACTAGGAATTAAAATAGCTTCAGTTCGTAATTTATAATATTTTTAATATCAAACTATCAATTTACTTTAACTTTACCCTCAAGAATTTTTTTGTAATCCTCATAATTCTTCTTTAACAATTCCGGCGTATCTAAGCCATATGGGCATTTGGTTTTGCACTGCCCGCATTCAAGGCATCCTTCGATTTTCTTCATCATTTCCTGTGCCCTCGGCGTCAGCCAGCTGTCAGACCGGGAACGTCTGATCAAAAGGGACATCCTTGCACAGGTATTTATCTCAATTCCGGCCGGACACGGCATGCAGTAACCGCAGCCCCTACAGAATTCCCCGCTCAGTTCCTGTCTGTCTTTTTCAATCAATGCCCTTCTTTCATCTGTTAACTGTGGCGGATTATCTATGTAACTTAAAAATTCATCCAGTTCTGTTTCCCGCTGTATACCCCATATAGGAAGAACATTGTCATACTGTGCTATAAATGCATAAGCAGTAGCAGAATCCGTAATCAATCCCCCGGCTAATGCCTTCATTGCAATGAATCCCATGTTCGCTTTTTTACATTTTTCTACCAGTTCAATTTCCTTTGCTGTAGACAGATAACTAAATGGGTACTGCAGGGTTTCATACAGTCCGGAATCGATGCATTCATGTGCTATATCCAATTTGTGACTCGTCAAGCCGATATGTCTGATCTTGCCCTGTTTCTTTGCCTCCAACATGCATTCATACATTCCCGATCCGTCCCCTGGTTTATAGCATTTGCTTGGATTGTGGAACTGGTAAATATCAATATAATCTGTCTTTAAGTTGGACAAAGAAGTCTCCAGATCTCGCCAGAATCCCTCCGGCGTATTAGAAGTCGTTTTCGTCGCTATGAAAACCTTCTCACGCATTCCCTCGAATGCCCGCCCTATCTTTTCCTCACTGTCTGAGTACACACGTGCAGTATCAAAGAAGGTTATACCTCCTTCGTATGCCTTCCTTAAAATTTTGACCGCAGTTTCCATATTTACTCTTTGAATCGGAATTGCGCCAAATCCATTGCGATTAGTTGTAATCCCCGTACTTCCTAATGTGATTTTCTCCATTGCTATATCCTCCCCTTTCTACCCAAAAAACCTTTGCCTTATATTCTAAAACATCTAAAGAAAAGTATACTACTTGGATTCAACTCCAAGTCAAGTACTTTTTTAGGAGTATGAGTGTCCGTAATTTGCGGTTGGTTACCTTTAGGCTAAGTTATCAAGCTTTGTCCGTCGCCAATCGCGCGTTTCTGTTAAAAAAAGCAAGCGCTGCAGCACCAATAAGCGCCAAAGTCGCCCACGCTAAAATTAATTAATCTATATTTCTAATAATTACCGCAATCCAAACAAATTTTTTAACCACATAGTGCACAGCGGTACCCACATGCTTACACTTTTATCTATTTTCTGCCCGGTAGGATCCGATAAATCATTGCATACTGACATTCCATGCTCACCGCTCTGGAAAATATGCATTTCAAATGGACGTTTATGCTTATACATCGCTTCCGCTAATAAAATTGGATTTATAGCAGGAACAAGTTTATCATAACATATTGGTCCCTCCTCGAAAAGATTGGTTTTCCTTTGTTTTAAAGAAACTATTCAAGATAAATTTCTTTCGCCACTGCGAATGCTGCCCATGCATTGGGCCATCCTACGTAGAACGCAAGATGTGTAATGATTTCTGCCATTTCCTCAGCACTAACACCATTATTTTTTGCATTGGTAATATGATATTTTAAGGAACTGTCAAATATACCTTTTGCTATGAGAGCCGTTACAGTAATAATACTGCGATCTCTTAATGACAATTTGTCTTCTCTAGACCAAATCTCTCCAAAAAGAACATCATCGTTTAATTCAGCAAATTTTGGTGCAAATGATCCAAGGGCATCTCTGCCTGCCGTTTGTTTTTTCATCGCAAATCTCCCTCCTAAATGTTCTCTATTTATTTTCATTTCAGTGTTCACACATATACTTATATTTGGTAACATTATAATAAACCTTAGAGTTAACTCCAAGTCAAGAAGTTTTTATTACTTAATCTTCCAAATGTTTAATAAAGGGCTTTTTTAATAGGATTTTCCAACCCATAAAGCTAATCATACCTGCTATCAAATATGCTCCGCCAAGAAACTGAATTCTGAATCCTGATACAAACGGCATAATAAACATACCAATGCTTCCAAAAAGCATCTGTACTGA
Organism: Caldanaerobius fijiensis DSM 17918; assembly: GCF_900129075.1. Lineage (NCBI taxonomy): Bacteria > Bacillati > Bacillota > Clostridia > Thermoanaerobacterales > Thermoanaerobacteraceae > Caldanaerobius > Caldanaerobius fijiensis. The sequence continues at coordinate 11,372 of NZ_FQVH01000012.1, read as the reverse complement.
GCTAATCAGCGAAACGGCAGAGCCTGTATCGCCTTCAATTTGTTCCAACATAAGGTTCATTCTTGGCGGTCCAATGACATTTGCGAACAAGGATGCCGGTATCAGCAACAAGCAAAAGATTATTGGAGATTGTGTTCCTATTATCATGACAGAGAGACCGCTTAACGAAATGACCAGATATCCCATCGATATAATGGTTCGATAGCTAAAAACACGATTTAATCTAAGGTAAACTAAAGGTCCAAGCAACAAAAATATAGCGTTAGCCGCATAGAAATAACTATAGACTTTCTCACTGACACCAAATCCTTCAATATAAATAAAAGAGGAAGATGTAATAAAACCTAAAAATGGAATTTGCAAGATGGAAAATAACAATAACAAGGAGGTAAAACTTTTATTTTTCGCCACAGTTCCTAGACGCGCAACTGTTTTGAAGACATAGATCTCCGATTTATGGTTCAAGGTTTCCTGTAACATTAAACCAAAAATAAGGCTAATGACACCCACTACAGTAAAAACGACAAAAACGCCACGCCAAGACATAAAACTCAATACAAACGCACCAATAATCGGTGAAATAACCGGGGAGATTGTAGACATCGTTTGAACAATGGCTAAAGTTCTTACTCTTTCTTTACCATCATCAAAGGCATCTTTAATCATTGCAGTCGATACAGCGGTTGCTGCACCACAGCCAATGGATTGCAAGATACGGTATGCAATCAGCAGCTGAACATTTGGTGCAAATATGGCCAAAATGCTGACACCGGTATAAAAAATCATACCAATTATCAGTATTGGTTTTCTACCATATTTGTCGCTGAGCGGTCCCCAAAACAAGATTCCGACCGCATAAAAGATGAAAAACATACCCAATGTTAAATTGACCCTACTGGCTGTTGTATTAAAGTATTGGACAATCTGTGGCAGAGCTGGTAAATAGGTATCTGTTGAAAGCGGTACAAAGGCGCCTAAAAATGCTATAAAAGCAATAAATCCTCTTTTACCAAGATATTTCTGTTTTAAATAACTTCTGTCACATTGCTGAATTGTTTGTTCCATCGTGTATACCTCCTTTAAATTCGTTCTATAACTGCAGAATTAGCTCATTGCAATTCATGGATTATTCAATTTACAACACAATCATACAATACCATAAGTGTTATGAAAAGTACGCACAAATCTATTACTTAGTTACCTTTTTATAACCTAGTTGTCTTAATCGTCATCTTATATTATAATTTGGATGTAACATTCAAATCTGAACTTATGAAGGAGATGATACGGTGCTGACAAAAGAAGAATTGCCTGAATGTCCCGTAGCAACCACGGTTCAGTTGATAGGCAGCAAGTGGAAATTGTTGATCTTGCGAAATTTGCTTCAGCGCCCTTGGCGCTTTAACGAACTGCGGAAAAACATCCCAGGTATCAGTCAAAAGGTACTGACGGATAGCTTGAGGTCTATGGAAGCAGATGGAATTATTATCCGGACTGTGTATCCGGAAGTACCGCCCCGTGTAGAATACTCCTTAAGTGAATTAGGTGAAAGCATGCGTCCAATTATCAAAGCAATGGAAATATGGGGAGCGGAGTATCAGAAAATTGTAAAAAGTCAAAGTTAAAGCTAGGCTTTAATATAAAAAGTGTAATAAAAGTATGCAAGTTCCCGTAGACATGTGTTTGTGTCAGGAGTTCTGATACCCTGGACCGGTATCTTTCTTAACCTATTACATCCTTCTCTTACCCCCAAATCTCAGTACAAACTGTCTTTAAATAATCGCTGCAACACCTACATGGCTTAATTATTTTAATACATACTTTACCCATGCGACCGTCCGGCAACAGGGCCCTTTTAATACAGGCAGAGATACTCTAAGCCATTCCTCTATGTCTTTAACTCCTTTTTTCTCTTCCGACTTTATCTGCGCCATCTCTTTGAGTTTTCTCTGTTTCATTGGCCAACGTAAAATATATTTCTCTAATTCTCCATATTGTGCTGATACTGGGGAATAAATAGTTGGCTTAAAGTTTCGGCAACGCGCCTGAAGGACATCTCCGTACTCAATTTCACTGCTATCTCTCTTAACCTTGGAGTTATTTTTGCCCTTATTGGCCAACCCAATAGATTATCCAACAAAAACCTGGTCTCACCTGTCTTTTTGTTTCTGTAAAGACGTCTTCTATATGTAAATTCGCCAAAGGTGCTTATGGCATCTTTTTTCCTAAATCCTATTACTTCCCAGGTTTCACGGTCGCGTTCATTCATCAAACGTGTATCCATTTGATTTTTAACAATCTTAGCGGCGGAATTTGTGTACATTTAGGCTGTTACAGCCTCCTGCTCACATCCTTATCATAGGCTGCATCGAGTGAAGAACCGCAGTCCCACTTTATATGTATGGTACCAATATTGTCCACAAACGTAACGGTATATTGGTCGCCGGGCTTTAGCTTGCTGAAATGTTCGTTCATCCAAACCAGTTTGACGCGTGTCCCCGCCGGATATTATACTTTCAGCCGGAGAGCAGTTTCTTTCTAAGGAAAGCAGCATGCACTCATTTTCCGTTCTTCTCTCCCAATAACGTCACCATTACAGATGTAGCCGTGGGGCATTCCGTCCCATTCGTTTATCAGCCTTTCGTCACAGCGGCAGGCGGCTACGGTAACGGCTTGCCATTGCCCCGGCTAATAATATTGATATTGCAATGATAAATTGCTATGGTCATCACATCCAGTACAGCGATCTAAGACTTGCTAAAAGTGAATATCTTACTGCAGTAAGATGTTCGCTTTTGGCAAGTGCGTAAAAGGGTATACAGCGTATGCTGTCGCAGGGGAATGCAGTTTCCCCTGCGCGTTGTAAGAGGCCAGGCCCACTGCAAGCGCCTTCGGATAGCGCACGACGCTCGTAATGGTGTATAAGTGCGCCCTTGTTACCAAGGGAGTTATCCCGCGTCATGTGTTCCTTGGCGTTTCTGCTCCAAAAAGGCCTTGACCTCCTCGCCGGGTAGTTCCATGATTTTGGGAAACACGCTTTCCAAAATCCTCCCGAACTCGACAAGTCGGCGCGTACTCGTTTACGTTCCTCAACGCTCATTTTGCGCTGTAAAATAAAATCTTGTTGCAGTTTTTGAATTGCCGGATTTGCTCCTGCACACAGTCTTGCTCGACTACAAGTTCTTCCATTGTTTTCGGTTTGGGTTTCGTCATGGAGTAGTCCTTCTTTTTTGATTTTGGGATAAAAGAAAATAGCAGTTGAATTAGCTTCAACTGCTCTCGGTTAGGTATGTATTCAATATACATCGGTAAACTGGAGTATTTCATTTGCTTGAAAGCTTAATTTTACTTTGCATCCAGTTCATGACCAGTTTTGTTGTTTCTTCAAGTGAAATACCCGTAGTATCAAGCTTATCAATATGGATTGTTTCGCTTTTCAGATTTTTGAAATAGTTATTGAACCTTTTCATGCCCTCGATGAAGCCGCCTCCATTACCGTCACTCCACTGGGGACGCTTCTTCAAACGCTTTTCAAGTTCCTCGTCGGAACAGTATAATACCAGATAGTAAACATCTGAAAAATATCTACGGCTGTAGCAGTTTTCGAGGTTCTCTGGTATACCAAAGCCGGCATTGAAAACGGCAACAAAAACACCTGATTGCGTGATATTTAGGCAAAGACGTAACCACATTTCATAAAACCCACTTGCGTTTTCCGGTGTGAAACGCGAGCTCTCCCACAGAATATCCCCGTCAAGCACAACGACTCCATTAAGCCTTCCAGCGATCTGTCTGCAAACGGCGGTTTTTCCACTTCCGCTGGCCCCACCAATTGCAAACAACGGCATACGTTTAAAGGTTTTTTGATGTCCGCATTCAGGGCAGATGAGCAGATTGTTTTTTTCGTCTATGTTCTGATCCACTCGATATTGTCCGCAGTTTTCACAAGTAAAAAGCATAATATTATCCCTCCAACTTCAAATTCCTTATTTGTCGAACTTCACATTATTCAAATCGACATTGAACTCTTTTGTCAATTCAAGAATATACTTGCCGTTGGATTCAGTGATGGAATAGTCCTTCAGAACGGGAAAACGTTCTGCTTTGAATTTTGCCAGTAATTCTTCCGCTTCTTTTTTTGACTGCACTTCAATCGTTTCGACTGTTTTAAGCAGCTTTGCCGTGTTCTTTTCTCCCTCCACATCCAGCAAATAATCTGTCGTAACATTGAACAGCTTGGCTATCAGTGGAAGCATGGTGATATCAGGGTAATTTACGCCACTTTCCCAGCGTGAAACGGATTGTACTGAAACACCGAGGGCATACGCAAGCTGTTCTTGGGTCAACATTTTTTGTAACCTTAATTTTTTTATTTTTTCTCCGATATTCATTATTCAATATCTCCCTTTCTGTCTTTTACGTATTACCCTTGTTTTTATGTACAATTATTATACTTCAAAACTGTGAAAAAGCCCACTACGCAGAATGAGAGCGAATTTAACACTTGTGTTAAATTGCTTGATTTTACTCTCGCCGCACGGTGTAGTAAGACTGTATTGAATTAGGTTCATTGTAAAATTAAATGCAACACCCAAAAAATTATAGAACCGTAGGAAGAAATCCTGTATGATATAGATATCCAAAAACCTCTAAATATACAGGGAGGTCTCACTATGGCTCAACATAATTGTACGACTAAATATCGCTCTTTTAAACACCTAAATGTTTATGAGAGAGGACAAATTGCTGCTCTGCACAAAGAAGGCAAAAGCATACGCTACATCGCAAGGCAACTAGGTAGAACTCCAAGTACTATCGGCAGGGAAATTAAGCGTGGTACTGTTACTCAGCTTAAATCTGATTGTTCTACTTACGAAGCATACTTCCCCGAAGCAGGGCAGGCAGTATATGAAAAGAGACGAAAAATTGTGGTACTAAACTCAAACTACCCGTTAAGAACTTCTTTAGATTTGCGGAGGAAAAGATGCTTGAGAGAAAACCATGGTCTCCAGACAGTATAGTGGGTTATTGTAAGAGGGATCCTGATTGGAAAGATAAGTCTATAGTTTGTACCAAAACTCTGTATAACTATATAGACAGGGAACTGCTTAAAGTACGCAATATTGACTTGGTGCTTAAACCAAGGTTAAAACCCTTGGATAAATGGTCTACTGAAGATTGCATGACATTGGATGTTATTTTAATTGTAACCAGTTACGGCAAATTTGGTTCTGCCAAGAACTTTGTGGTGCAAAATTTTAATATTGCAGAAAAACTGATAGAGGAAAAAATATCTCGCTGTTACTCCACAACATAGATATTGAACTCGGCGAAGGAAAAATTGTTAAAGCCAACGGACAAAGGGCCGGAGCATATAGGGATGAACGGGGCACATTGCATGTAGTAGAGACCATATGTACACACATGGGCCGTAAATTAAGCTGGAACTCTCTGAAAAGTCCTAGGATTGTCCCTGCCATGGCTCCAGATTTTCCTATGAAGGTGATGTGATTGAGGGGCCTACAATTAGGCCTTTAAACGCGCAGAAGGATGTAAGCGCCATTGAAAGGTTTATCAAAGACCGTTTTTAAGGGATTGACTCACATGAAGAAATTATAGCTGTCTTTAAGCACTCCCAGATTTATTTTTTACCGATTTTCTGAAATTTTTCTTTTAACTCTGCGTATCTTTCCGCGTAATCTTCCGAATCAGCGAAAAATGCATCATAGTGCGAGAGTAGTGCGATATTGTCCGGTACCTCCGAAAAATGTTCATGAACTATTCCGAGATCGCCAATGTCCTCAAAATAACGATTGATCTTCGAGATTTCGTTGGTCTTGTTGGTTGATGCATCGGCCATAAGAAGCGATATGCGATACACTTCTTCAAGTTCGTTGAGGCATTTTTCTCTGTTACCTATTGCCTTGTAAATCTGTGCGGCGATTTCATGTGCACGCATTTTGTGGCAGAGGGCAAAGGTTTCGCCTTCTTCGTCGAACATATGCACGATTTTCTGATTAAGTTTAATAAATCTCAGCGCACCCTCGTAATCCTTTTCGTTGAACAAATACCGCGCAAAATTTTCGGTCATGATATTCATTCCGATGTAAAAGCGCCAGAGTAGCTCTTCGACCTTGTGCTTTGCTGCGGGCGTGTCTTTCTCCTCAAGCACGATAGAAATCAAGCTCATCACATACCCATCAAAGTTCCCGACAGGCATCCGCTCAAGAGTTTGTTTTGCAAGCTCGGTTTTTCCGGTCTCCCTATAGAGTACGACAAGCATGTTCAACGCCTCGCCATGCCGCTTTGAATTCTTCATTGCAAGCACTTCCTCGCACAGTCGTTCTATTTTTGCGGCTAATTCCTTTTTTTCGTCCGTATCTTTTGAAAATTTCCTCAGCACTGACAGTGAAAACGCAAGTTCAACTTTTAGAACGTCGCTGTTAGGATACTTTTTGAGGCCTTCGGTCAGCACTTCGATTTTACCCCGTATATCACGGCTGTCATTCGCTGCCTTGACAATTTTTTTAACTTCTTCTTCGTAAGACTCCTCGTGAAATCCGAAAATGCGGTCAATTGATACTCCGAACAGCTTTGCAAGCACAGGAAACATTGAAACATCGGGACAACAGACATCATTCTCCCACTTTGACACCGTCTGCTCACTCACGCCTATTTTTTGCGCAAGTTCCAACTGCGTAAGATTGTTTTCTTTACGCAACTGATAAATGTTTTTTCCAATACTCATATAAATAAAAACCCCCTAAATTGATTCTCAGCCGGCTACAGATATGGATTTATGTCAATATAGTAGACACAAAAACTTAAAATTTTTATGCTAACTAATCATGTCCTCTTTCTTTAAGCATTTTATGGATTTTTGGAGCTCCGTAACACTTTTCACTTTTTTTCCTCATTGCCATTTCCTTAAACGTAGTCTGATACTCTGCTGCTGTCGATCACATAATCAGCACACTTAATCACATCTAGGTTGTGTTCAATGATCAGTACCGTGTGCCCCTTGTCTACCAGTTTATTGATACATAGAAGCAGCCGCTCGATATCAGACAGATGTAAGCCCGTGGTAGGCTCGTCCATGATGTATAGGTTGTGACTTCCGCGCTGAATCTTGGCGAGCTCATAAGCCAATTTGACGCGCTGGGCTTCGCCCCCAGACAACGTTGTGGTGCTCTGGCCTAAGGTCAGGTAGCCCAAGCCCAGTTCATTCATGATGCCTAACTTATGGCTGAGAATCTTATCCTCCCCGAAGAAGTCCAACGCTTCCTCTACCGTCATATTTAGTACATCGCTGATATTCTTTCCGTGGTAGCGGATATCTAATCCTTCTTGAGAAAACCGTGCGCCTTTACAAACGGGACATACGGTCTCGATATCAGGCATATACTGAAGGCTGGTAATAATCACACCGTTGCCTGAGCAATATTCGCAGCGGGTACCTCCGGCGTGGGACAGACTGAAATCAATAGCAGAATATCCTTTTTCAATAGCCTCGTCGGTAGACGCAAAATAGTTGCGAATTCAGTCGTAAATTCCAACGTAAGTGGTGACATTTGATCTGATGTTGCGTCCAATGGGAGTCTGGTCGATGTTAATGACATTGCTGACATATTCCGCTCCAATAATAGAATCGTGCTCCCCTGGCACCAATCGTGCACCTTTTTTAAGCACTTTAAGTCCCTTATAAAGAGTTTCCTTGATCAGAGTAGACTTGCCGGAGCCCGATACACCCGTCACGCAGACAAACACGCCCAAAGGGATGCTTACCGTAATGTTCTTAAGGTTGTTTTCACGCGCACCCTGTATAGTTAGCCACTTTTCCCCCAAAGGACGGCGATGCTTCGGTACGGGAATAAATTTTCTGCCGGACAGGTAAGCACCAGTCAGGGATTGTTCATTGGACATAAGGTCTTCCACAGTACCGGTTGCAATAACATTGCCGCCGTGGATACCTGATCCCGGTCCGAGCTCCACCAGATAATCGGCATTGCGCATTGTTTCAAGGTCATGTTCCACCACAATGACTGTATTGCCGAGGTCCCGCAGCTTCTTCATAATGTTGATGACCTTCATCAAATCCCGCGGGTGGAGACCGATGCTGGGCTCGTCCAACACATACAGCATACCTATAAGCTCGTTGCTGATCTGTGTGGACATCTTAATGCGCTGCATTTCCCCGCCGGAGATAGAATCGTTGCAGCGGTCAAGGTTCAAATAATAGAGCCCCACATCAATGAGGAGCTGGATGCGTTTAACGATCTCATTGACTATACTTTTCGCGACTTCGGTGTTATTCCCAGTGAAGGAAATATGCTGTAAAAACGAAAGCAGTTCTTCTAACGGCATCTGACATAGCTCATGTATATTCTTACCTCCCACGCGGATGGACAGGCGGTCTTTCTTTAGTCTGGCACCGTGGCACTCGGGACAGGTTGTCTCAATCATGGTTGCTTTGATAAAGTCCGGTTCAATGATCTCGGTATCGGTGGTCTCATTGACGAAATAGCGGTATCTGTTCTCCAGTTCTTTGATAAAACCGTCGAATGGTAACGCCTTGCCTACACCCCAGTTCCGTTTTTTGGCGAAGGGTGGCTGGAGAATTTCCACCGGCTCTCCCTTAGTGCCATAGAAGAGCAGATCTACTACTCGCTGTGGCAATTCATTAAAGGGAGTATCAAGACTGAAATCGTATTTTTGAGACAGGCTGTACATGAGGGCAGCACGGAAGCTGTCTTTTGCATCAGGGTTAAAAAGATTCTTGTTCAGAGCCCCCTTCATGATGCTGCGTTCCGGGTTGGTGACCAAGAAGCGTGGTTCCACCACATAGGACTTACCAATTCCGCCGCAGGTTCTGCAAGCGCTGACCGGTGAATTGAAGGAAAAGTGGAAGGGGTGCATCTCGCATAAAGTGTAATGGTGTTTCGGGCAGGCGTACCGAGCAAAGAAATCCGCCGGAATTGGTCCCACTGCTTCAATAATCTCGGTACGGATGTAAATACCTTCGTCCAAGGAAATCAAGGCCGCCTCTATGGTCTTGGCGATCTGGCTATACATACCCCGCTTCACGGTAAACCGATCCAATATGATCTCCATCTCATAATCCTTGTCCTCATTAAGCTCCCATTTCTCCGAGAGATCGAATGGCTTTCCATCTACCAGCATGCGCCTATAGCCCTTCTTGCGGATGTTTTCAAAGAGGAAGTTATAGTCCTCACCGTAAATCTTTACGGCTGGAGCTCGCAATTCAACCACGGTACCTGCGGGCAAGGATACGATGTGCTCTGCTAGACGAGACACGTTGACCGGCTCTAGCTTGTGGCGGCAGACATGGCACTCACCCACCCCGACCGTGGCAAAGAGAAGTCTCATATAATCCAGGATACCCGTCACCGTCCCCACAGTGGATCTGGGATTAAAATTACCCTTTTTTTGCTCAATGGCGATAACGGGGGAAAGGCCCCGGACAAACTCCACATTAGGCTTCTTGACCTGGTCGATGCGGCTCTTGGCAAAGTTTGAGACGGATTCTAAAAACCGCCGCTGTGCTTCTCCGTATATCACGTCGAAGGCCAGGGATGATTTTCCGGAACCGGACACTCCCGTTATAACCGTGAGTTGGTTACGGGGAATTTCCAAGCTGATGTTGCGCAAATTGTTTTGCTTGGCACCGATTATTTCAATAGTCTTGTTTAGCATAAAAACCCCCTTTCGTTGTCAGTCCACCGGTTATAGTTTGTTTTTTTATATAGTTACCTGCATTGTAAATAATATTTCCCACAGAAAAAGCCGTGGGATATCCTTTAAGTAATAACACTCCATGGGATGGAAATCTGTATTTATACCATTAAATTACCTGTATATATGAAAGCTACCTCCTCCACTAACTTCTTACCTTTGGGGGTAATGCGAATACTTTCCGTCACCTTCTCCATTATTCCCATCTCCGTGAGGAATTCGAAGACATGGTAGATGGTATGGAAATCGATGCCGAAGTGATTGGACAGCATGGTAACAGTTTTAATCTCGCCGTCCTCCATAAACCGTATAGCAGGGCGGCTTATCAGTTCCACGTTGTTCCTTAAAAACTGTCGCATGGCTTCCAAAGTTTTGTAGATTTCCTCTTTCGTCATTTTCCCTGTCATTGGCCTTTCGTAGAAAGGTGCTATGAAATCCCTATCCAACTCCATCACCCGCAGCACCGATTCACGATTCGGTGGCTCTTTCTCCAGCAGTAGCCTCATGTCCGCCAGTATCGTCGAACACCGCAGGACATAAAACTGAGCATACATAGGATTGTTTTTAACCACTAGCCATTTCTCAATTTTCTCCATGTTACCGATCAGTTCACCGGCCTTTTCGAAAAAGGCCAATTCAATGTCGTCCGCACCCAAGTGCTGGATGTCGGCCAGATATTCCGCAACACTATCGTCGATTGTGTAGACCACCTTAGATCTTGCGTGCAGGGAATGAAAAAATTGGCCGCCTCTGACCTTCCCCATCAATTCCCAAAAGTCGGTGCGAGGAATCACAATTACATTGAGAACGATGTTGTCCTCGTCGATGCAGTAGTTTTTTGTCCCCTGTTTCTGGTCTCGCACCATCACCACAAGGTCTATATCGCTTTTATCCCACACCTTGTCGTAAGCAAGGCCTCCCAGAAGAATCACTGCGATTACGTTGGGATCTTGCTTAACCTTGTTCACAAAGGCGGCAAGAGCCGCCTGATACCGTTCCGTCACCTGTTCCTGATCAAAAATCTCTTTCATGACCTTCCTCCATTTCTGTAATCGAGCTATAATAATGATATACAACCGCACTCCCAATTCACATATATCAAATTTATAGTTTTTTGCTAAAAAACTCAACCACAGGTTGTATATGCAGATGCAGATGAATTGGAAAAATAATGTATACGACAAATATAATTGAAGGATTCTACAGGCAGTTAAGGAAAGTTATAAAATCGAAAACAATATTTCTATCAGATGAAGCTTTAGAAAAAATATTGTATTTGGTAAGTATGAATGTATTAAAGAAGTGGACAGTAAGGTATAAAAATTGGGATATAGGAGACTGTAAAAAATTTTGTGTAAAATGATTAAAAACCTCTTTCTTGGTAAGAATTCAAAAATAAAACAAACCGAGAAGGAGGTTTTTAAAAATGTCAATTTTGACAAAGGAACAATTAAAAAATTTCATCAGTGAAAACAATATTCAATCTATTCCAGACCTTTATGCGTCATTAAAAAACCTTTTTAAAGATACTATCCAAGAAATGCTTGAAGCAGAGCTTTCTACAGAGCTTGGATATGAAAAGTATGAGAAGAAAGATAAAGATACTCCAAACTCAAGAA
>NZ_FQVH01000011.1 GCF_900129075.1 Caldanaerobius fijiensis DSM 17918 | reverse complement strand
GATAGGAGGAAAAGAGATGGCAAAAGCACGTTATGAGAGAACGAAGCCCCATGTAAATATAGGGACGATAGGGCATGTTGATCATGGGAAGACGACATTAACAGCGGCCATAACAGCGGTATTAGCGACGCAGGGCAAGGCCGTAAAGACAGCATATGATGAGATAGACAAGGCGCCAGAGGAGAAGGCGAGAGGAATAACGATAAACACAGCGCACGTAGAGTATGAGACAGAGAGCAGGCATTATGCGCACGTAGATTGTCCTGGGCATGCCGACTATGTAAAGAACATGATAACAGGTGCTGCGCAGATGGACGGAGCGATATTGGTTGTATCAGCTGCGGATGGTGTAATGCCTCAGACGAGGGAGCACATACTGTTAGCGAGGCAGGTAGGGGTACCGTATATAGTAGTATTTATGAACAAATCAGACATGGTAGACGATCCCGAGCTATTAGAGATAGTAGAGATGGAAGTAAGGGACTTACTGAATGAGTACGAGTTTCCTGGAGATGACACGCCGATAGTGGTAGGGTCAGCGTTAAAGGCATTAGAGTGTGGATGTGGAAAGAGAGAGTGCGAGTGGTGCGGGAAGATATGGGAGTTAATGGATGCAGTAGACAGTTACATTCCGACACCGGACAGAGAGATAGACAAACCGTTCTTAATGCCGATAGAGGACGTATTTACGATAACAGGAAGAGGAACAGTTGTTACTGGTAGAGTAGAGAGAGGGACATTAAAGGTAGGAGAAGAGGTAGAGATAGTAGGGTTATCGACGGAGAAGAAGAAGACAGTAGTAACAGGTGTAGAGATGTTCAGGAAGATACTGGACGAAGCGCAAGCAGGAGACAACATAGGAGTATTGTTAAGAGGCATACAGAGAGAGGAAGTAGAGAGAGGGCAGGTATTAGCGAAGCCAGGTACGATACATCCGCATACGAAATTTACGGCGCAGGTATACGTACTGACGAAAGAAGAGGGAGGAAGGCACACGCCGTTCTTCAACGGGTACAGGCCGCAGTTTTACTTCAGGACAACAGACGTAACAGGGACCATACAGTTACCGGAAGGTGTAGAGATGGTGATGCCCGGGGACAATATAACGATGACGGTAGAGTTGATAACGCCGATAGCGATAGAAGAGGGATTGAGGTTTGCTATAAGGGAAGGCGGAAGGACTGTAGGAGCTGGTACAGTCGCTTCTATAATAGAGTGATTTTACAAAATTTAAACCTACCCATCGGGTAGGTTTAAATTTGAAACACCCGGTAGAGTGTATATAGGAGGAGGGAAATTATGGCTAAGCAAAATATAAGGATAAAGCTAAAGGCTTTCGACCATGCAATTCTGGATCAATCTGCCAAAAAGATAATTGAAACGGCAAAGCGTACAGGCGCAGATGTGTCGGGTCCTATACCCCTGCCGACTGAAAGGGAAGTGATAACTATACTTAGGGCACCGCATAAATATAAAGATTCCAGGGAGCAGTTTGAAATAAGAACTCATAAGAGACTTATTGATATATTAAATCCAACGCCAAAAACTGTTGATTCGCTTATGAGGCTAGATCTCCCGGCAGGCGTCGATATAGAGATAAAGCTGTGATAGGAGGTGTGAACGTTGAAAAAAGCGATTTTAGGTCGAAAAATAGGTATGACTGAAGTGTTTAGAGAAGATGGTACAGTTGTCCCTGTAACAGTAATAGAAGCAGGTCCTTGTGTGGTGGTTCAAAAGAAGACGGTAGACAATGACGGTTACGACGCAATTCAAGTAGGATTTATGGATATTAAAGAGAGCAAACTTAATAAGCCACTGATAGGACACTTTAAAAAAGCAAACGTACCGTTTAAAAAATATTTGAGAGAGTTTAGAATAGCAGATGCCCCATACAATGTGGGGGATGAAATAAAGGTGGATATATTTTCTGTGGGCGAAAGAGTTGATGTCACTGGTATTTCGAAAGGGAAAGGATTTGCAGGTACTATAAAGAGATGGAATGCTAGAAGAGGTCCTATGGCTCACGGTTCAAAGCACCATAGAAAGGTCGGTTCACTGGGTGCATCAACATTTCCAGCCAGGGTTTTAAAGGGCCATCATCTGCCAGGTCGTTTAGGCGGTGAGAGGGTTACAGTGCAGAACTTAGAGATCGTAAAGATATATCCGGAAAAAAATCTTATGTTGGTTAAAGGGTCGGTACCAGGTAATAAGGGATCTCTTTTGATGATAAAGGACACTGTAAAAGTAAATAAATGATGAAGGGAGGCTTATAAATGCCAAAGGTTCCAGTTTATAACTTAAATGCTGAACAAGTGGGCGAAATAGAACTGAACGATAATATATTTGGTGTAGATATAAATGTTCCTGCGATGCATCAGGCTGTGGTTAATTATCTTGCTAATCAAAGGCAGGGTACCCACTCTACAAAAACCAGGGGTGAAGTAAGAGGAGGAGGTAGGAAACCCTGGAGGCAGAAAGGTACCGGGCGCGCCAGACAAGGGAGTATAAGAGCACCGCAATGGATAAAAGGTGGTGTTGTATTTGGGCCAAAGCCGAGGGATTACAGCTACAAACTTCCTAAAAAGATAAAAAGATTGGCATTAAAATCTGCGCTATCTTCAAAGGTGAAAGACAACGACATAATAGTTCTGGAAGATCTGAAGCTGCCACAGCCTAAGACAAAAGAAATTGTAAAACTTTTGAAGAATTTTAACGTGGAAAAAAAGGCTTTAATAGTGGTGCCAGAAAAAGATGAGATTGTTGAAAGATCAGCGAGAAATATACCAGGTGTTAAGACCATGATTGCTAATAACATTAACACTTATGAGATATTGAAACACAATAAGTTTATTGTGACGAAAGATGCCATACTCAAAATTGAGGAGGTGTTTGCATAATGGCAACTCCTTATGATATCATAATAAGGCCTATAATTACTGAGAAGTCAATGAATCTCATGGGAGATAAAAAATACACATTTGAAGTGGCGAGAGATGCTAATAAAATTGAGATAAAAAAAGCTGTTGAAGAATTATTTGGTGTAAAAGTGGAAAAAGTCTATACAATGAATATAAGAGGCAAAAAAAAGCGAGTAGGCAGGTACGAAGGGAAAAAACCGGATTGGAAAAAAGCTATTGTCAAATTGACTCCAGATAGCAAGACGATTGAGTTCTTTGAAAATATATAAATATTCCTATGTTGAAATGTAATTTAAGGAGGGACACGAAGTGGGAATAAAAAAATACAAACCGACATCCCCGGGCAGGCGCTTTATGACAGTTTCTACATTTGAAGAGATAACGAAAAAGGAACCCGAAAAGTCACTTACAATCAGTTTGAATAAGAAAGCAGGTAGAAATGTATACGGGCGTATAACGGTAAGGCATAGAGGTGGCGGACACAAGAGGTTGTATAGAATAATTGATTTTAAAAGGGATAAAGACGGAATACCAGCAAAGGTTGCTTCAATAGAATATGATCCCAACAGGACTGCGTATATAGCGCTTTTGCATTATGCAGATGGTGAAAAGAGGTATATAATAGCTCCTTACGGGCTTCAGGTTGGCGATACGGTTATGTCGGGCGAAAATGCAGAAATAAAAATAGGAAATGCGCTTCCGCTTAAAAACATCCCTGTAGGTACAATCGTACACAACATAGAATTAGTACCTGGCAAAGGAGGGCAGCTGGTAAGAGCGGCGGGTGCTGCAGCTCAGCTCATTGCAAAAGAAGGCGACTATGCTCAATTAAGGTTGCCATCGTCTGAAGTTAGAATGGTCAGGTTGGAGTGTAAAGCCACTATAGGGCAGGTATCGAATTTAGACCATGAAAATATCACTTTAGGAAAAGCTGGTCGTAGTAGATGGCTTGGTATAAGGCCAACAGTTAGAGGATCGGCAATGAATCCTGTGGATCATCCACATGGTGGTGGTGAAGGCAAAGCACCTATCGGAAGACCGTCGCCGGTTACTCCTTGGGGTAAACCTACATTGGGCTATAAGACCAGGAAAAAGAATAAGCCGTCTGATAAATATATCGTGCGCAGGAGAAAGAAATAGCAAAAGGAGGGAATTCAATGAGCAGGTCGCTAAAAAAAGGACCATATGTGGATCCGAAGTTGCTTAAAAAGATAATAGATATGAATGAAAAAAGGGAAAAGTCCATCATTAAAACGTGGTCCAGAAGTTCTACAATTGTTCCTGAAATGGTCGGCCATACCATAGCTGTACATGACGGAAGAAAGCATGTACCTGTTTATATAACAGAAGAAATGGTGGGTCATAAGTTAGGTGAGTTTGCACCTACCAGAAAATTTGGAGGCCATGCAGGCACGGAAAAGACTACCAAGGTGAAATAGCAAAATGAAGTAGAGGCATTGATTTATCGATTATATGCAAGGGAGGTATCTATAGTGGAAGCCAGAGCAACAGCCAGGTATTTAAGGTTGTCGCCGCTAAAAGCGCGCCTTGTGGTTGATATGATACGTGGGAAGAGCGTAAGAGAAGCAATGGCTATATTGAATTACACACCTAATAAGGCTGCATATTATTTGCGCAAGGTGTTAAAATCGGCGGTAGCTAATGCCGAAAACAATTTTAATATGAATGCGGATAACTTATATGTTGCAGAAGTTTTTGCAAATCCAGGTCCCATAATGAAGAGATATAAGCCAAGGGCAAGAGGTAGAGCTGATGTCATGAGAAGAAGGACCAGCCACCTCACTGTAGTAGTGAAAGAGAGATAAAAGGAGGGATATAATGGGTCAAAAGGTAAATCCAATTGGTTTAAGAATAGGAATTATAAGGGGTTGGGAATCGAGGTGGTTTTCCAACGATAAAGACTTTGCAAATAATTTACTGGAAGACGATAAGTTGCGCCGCTATATAAAGACAAAGTTGTATGATTCCGGTGTGGCTCGCATTGAAATAGAGAGAACGGCTAACAGGACGAGAATAAATATCCATACTGCAAAGCCAGGAATGGTTATAGGAAAAGGTGGTTCAGGCATTGAGGAGCTTAAAAATGAATTGGAAAAAATGACAGGTAAAAATATTGTCATAAATATAATCGAGGTAAAGAAGCCTGAGCTTAGTGCACAGCTGGTGGCAGAAAATATAGCATCACAGCTGGAAAAACGTATAAGCTTTAGGAGAGCTATGAAGCAAGCGATAATGAGGACGATGAGAGCAGGAGCTAAAGGTATAAAGACAGCTTGTTCAGGCAGGTTGGGCGGAGCTGAAATCGCCAGAACAGAGCATTACCATGAGGGTGTTGTGCCGTTGCAGACGTTGAGAGCAGATATAGATTATGGCTTTGCAGAAGCTCATACGACCTATGGGAAAATAGGTGTAAAGGTATGGATAAATAGAGGAGAAATACTTCCGCGTAAAAATGAGGAAAAAGAGGAAGGAGTGAGCGACAATGTTGATGCCGAAAAGGACAAAGTTCAGAAAGATGCAAAAAGGCAGGATAAAAGGTAAAGCTACAAGAGGAAACACCATTACTTATGGAGATTATGCAATACAGGCACTGGAACCCGGCTGGATAACGGCAAATCAGATTGAAGCGTGCAGGGTTGCTATAACCAGATATGTAAGAAGGGGAGGTAAGGTCTGGATCAAAATATTCCCGGATAAGCCTCTTACGAGGAAACCGGCTGAAACGCGTATGGGTTCTGGTAAGGGTAACCCGGAACTCTGGGTAGCTGTGGTAAAACCTGGTAGGGTGCTGTTCGAGATAGGCGGTATACCTGAAGAAACAGCTAGAGAAGCACTGCGCCTTGCTATGTATAAGCTGCCTATAAAGACGAAGTTCATAAAGCGAGAAGAAATGGGTGGTGAGGCCAATGAAAGCTAATGAGTTGAGAGAGTTATCGGATGCTGAACTCAATAGAAAATTGCGTGACCTCAAAGAAGAGTTATTTAATTTGAGGTTTCAGATGGTGACAGGGCAGTTAGATAATCCTATGAGAATAAGGCTGATTAGAAAAGATATCGCAAGGATAAAGACCATTTTACGAGAAAGGGAATTAAAAGCCATATCAAAATAAGGAGGGATTAGCTTGGAACGGAATGCGCGTAAGGTGAGAGTAGGTATTGTTGTCAGTGATAAAATGGATAAAACTGTGGTCGTGGCTATTGAAGATAGGGTAAAACATCCTTTGTACGGCAAGACTATCAGGCGAACAAAAAAATTTAAAGTTCATGATGAGCAGAACCAGTGCAGAGTAGGGGATAAAGTAAAAATTATGGAAACAAGGCCGTTGAGCAAAGAAAAAAGGTGGAGGCTTGTAGAGATTCTTGAGCGGGCAAAATAATTTGGAAGGAGGATAAGGCGATGATTCAACCTCAGACAAGACTTAATGTGGCAGATAATACTGGAGCAAAAGAGTTGATGTGTATTCATGTAATGGGCGGTTTTCATAAAAAATACGCGAATATCGGCGATATAATTGTTTGTTCTGTTAAAGATGCAACACCAGGCGGCGTTGTTAAAAAAGGCGATGTGGTAAAAGCCGTTGTGGTTCGCTCTAAAAGAGGCATTAGAAGGAAGGATGGGTCTTATATCAGGTTTGATGATAATGCCGCTGTAATTATAAGAGATGACAAACAACCAAGAGGTACACGTATATTTGGACCTGTGGCGAGAGAACTGAGAGAAAAAGATTTTGCAAGAATTATATCGCTAGCGCCTGAAGTACTTTGATGGAGGTGATAGACGTGCATGTTAAAAAGGGCGATATGGTCGTAGTCATATCGGGTGATGATAAAGGTAAAAAAGGCAAAATATTGAAGGCTTTTCCGAAGACAGGTAAGGTATTGGTAGAAGGAGTAAATATTGTTACGAAACATCAGAAGCCAAGACCAGGGATTCAGCAAGCTGGAATAATACATGAAGAAGCACCGATAAACAGTTCAAAGGTAATGCTGTTTTGCCCTAATTGCAATAGGGGCGTAAGATATAAGACAGAGATACTGGAGAATGGAGAAAAGATTAGAGTTTGCAAAAAATGCAATGAATCGCTGGATAAATGAGGATGAAAGGAGGCATTAAAAAGTGTCGAGGTTACACGAGTACTATAAAAATGAAGTAGTCCCAGCATTGATGAAGAGATTTAACTATAAAAATATAATGCAGGTGCCAAAACTCGAGAAAATCGTTATAAATACGGGTGTCAGTGACGCAAAAGAAAACCCAAAAGCTTTAGAATCAGCGGTAAATGATTTAGCCATGATTACGGGCCAGAAACCAATGGTTACAAGGGCTAAGAAGTCAATAGCAGCTTTTAAGATAAGAGCAGGAATGCCAATAGGTGCAAAGGTTACATTAAGAGGCGAAAAGATGTATGAGTTTGCCGATAAGTTGTTTAATATAAATCTTCCTAGGGTTCGCGATTTCAGAGGGGTATCGAGCAATTCTTTTGATGGAAGAGGTAATTATACATTAGGTATACGGGAGCAGCTTATTTTTCCTGAAATTGATTACGATAAGATAGATAAAATCAGGGGTATGGATATTGTTTTTGTCACTACAGCTAAGACAGACGAAGAAGCACGGGCATTGTTAGAGTTACTGGGAATGCCATTTTCTAAATAAAGGAGGTACTGAGTTTGGCACGAAAAGCTTTAATTGTAAAACAACAGAGAAAACCGAAATATCCCACAAGGGCTTACAATAGATGTAAGATTTGTGGAAGACCTCATGCTTATTTGAGCAAATTTGGTATATGCAGGATTTGCTTTAGAGAAAAAGCTTATAAAGGCGAAATTCCAGGTGTTAAGAAAGCCAGCTGGTAAGGATAGAAAGGAGGCATATTATGATGGTTACAGATACAATTGCGGATATGCTTACACGGATAAGAAATGCGAATATTGCCAGACATGAGACTGTAGATATACCATACTCTAAATTAAAAAT
This sequence comes from Caldanaerobius fijiensis DSM 17918, assembly GCF_900129075.1. Taxonomy (NCBI): domain Bacteria; kingdom Bacillati; phylum Bacillota; class Clostridia; order Thermoanaerobacterales; family Thermoanaerobacteraceae; genus Caldanaerobius; species Caldanaerobius fijiensis. The sequence goes on along the minus strand of NZ_FQVH01000011.1, from coordinate 59,456 downwards.
GAAATTAGCATCTATTATGTTAGATGAAGGGTATATCAAGAATGTAGAAGTAATTGAAGATGGCAATCATAAAAATATAAGAATATGGTTAAAATATGGGCCAAACAAAGAGAGGGTAATATCAGGGCTTAAGAGAATAAGCAAGCCTGGTTTAAGAGTGTATGCAACTCATGATCAGCTGCCAAGGGTTTTAGGAGGGCTTGGAACAGCAATTATATCTACGTCTAAAGGTATATTAACTGATAAACAAGCCAGAAAAGAAGGAGTAGGCGGAGAAGTAATTTGCTATATCTGGTAGGGGAGGTGCGATTATGTCAAGAATAGGTAGGTTGCCTGTTGAAATACCGAAAGGGACGGATGTGAAAGTTGAGGGTAATGTGGTAACAGTGAAAGGCCCAAAAGGTGAGCTGAAAAAAGAATTTCATAAAGACATGAAGATTGTGGTGGAAGATGGCAAAATATTCGTCAAAAGACCTAGTGACGAGAGGGAACACAAGGCATTGCATGGGCTCACAAGGGCTTTGATACAGAACATGATTGAAGGTGTAAATAAAGGCTTTGAAAAAACATTAGAGGTACAGGGCGTTGGATATAGGGTTCAAAAGCAGGGCAAGAAATTGGTGCTGAGTCTTGGCTTTTCCCATCCAGTAGAAGTCGATGAGGTTCCAGGAATAGAGTATGTAGTAAATGAAAACAAAATTACCGTTAAGGGTGTAGATAAACAGCTGGTAGGACAGGTTGCTGCTCAGATACGATCACTTAAAAAGCCTGATCCGTATTTAGGCAAAGGCATTAAATACTCCGATGAAGTTCTGAAGCTCAAGGAAGGTAAGACAGGTAAGAAGTAATGAAAGGAGTGATAGTATGATACTCAAAGAAGATAGAAATAAGCTAAGAGCCAGGCGCCATTTAAGGATTAGGAAGAAGGTTAAAGGTACGCCGGAAAGACCTCGCTTGTGCGTATTCAAAAGTTTAAAGCACATTTACGCACAGATTATTGATGATACACAGGGAAGAACATTGGTCTATGTGTCTACATTATCTCCTGAGCTTAGAGGCCAGGTAAAGGGGTGCAATATCAGATCGGCTAGAGCTGTAGGAGAGTTGGTGGCCAAAAAAGCTCTGGAGAAAGGTATAAAAAAAGTTGTGTTTGACAGAGGCGGCTATATATATCATGGAAAAGTTAAAGAACTGGCGGAAGCAGCCAGAAATGCTGGTTTAGAATTTTAAAGTAAAGGAGGGGATTTTGTGCGAATAGATGCTAGTAAAATAGAAAATCTTGAAGAGCGAGTTGTTTCTATAAACAGGGTAGCAAAAGTTGTTCAGGGCGGTAAAAATTTCAGGTTTAGTGTTGTCGTTGTTGTAGGTGATAAGAAAGGCCATGTTGGCATTGGTAAAGGAAAAGCAGCTGAGATACCTGACGCCATACGAAAGGCTATTGAATCTGCTAAGAAAAACTTGATAAAAATTCCCATTGTAAATGACACTATTCCACATGAAGTATTGGGCCATTTTGGCGCTGGTGAAGTTATTATGAAGCCTGCAAGAGAAGGTACCGGTGTCATAGCAGGTGGACCGTTGAGGTTATTATTTGAGGTTGCAGGGATAAAGAATATAAGGACGAAATCTGTTGGGTCCAATAATGCTAGGAATATGCTAAATGCAGCTTTTGAAGGTCTAAAGTCGTTGAGGACCGTTGAAGAAGTGGCAAGATTAAGGGGCAAAACAGTTGAGGAAATTCTTGGTTGAGGTGATTAATGTTGGCTAAGCTGAAAATAACCTTGGTTAGAAGTACTATAGGAAGGCCAGATGATCAGATTGGTACAGTGAAAGCATTGGGCTTGCGGAAATTGCACAGCACCGTTGTTAAAGAAGATACTCCTGTAATAAGAGGAATGATCAATAAGGTAAAGCACCTTGTTAAAGTAGAAGAAATAGTATAGGAGGTGTTAATAATGCAGTTACATGAATTAAAGCCTGCAGAAGGTTCAAAAAAGAAGCCTAAAAGAGTGGGCAGAGGTATCGGCTCAGGTCATGGCAAGACATCTACCCGCGGCCATAAAGGACAAAAAGCGAGAAGTGGTGGTGGCGTGCGACCAGGCTTTGAAGGTGGACAGATGCCGCTTCACAGAAGATTACCAAAGAGGGGATTTGTCAATATTTTTGCAAAAGAATATGCTATTGTAAATGTCCAGACACTAAATGATAAATTTAATGACGGAGATGTGGTTACACCTGACGTGTTGCTGGAGAGAAGGATTATAAAGGACATTAAAGATGGCGTTAAAATACTGGGTGATGGCGAATTAACAAAGAATTTGACAGTGAAGGCTAATAAGTTTTCAGAGGGTGCTGTGAAAAAAATCCAGGAAGCTGGAGGAAAGGTAGAGGTGATTTAAATTGCTGTCCACCTTAATTAATGCCTGGAAAGTGCCTGATTTAAGGAAACGGATGCTTTATACGCTGATAATGTTGTTAATTTTCAGAGCTGGATCCCATATTCCTATCCCTAATATAGATGCGTCCATTATAAAAGATTACCTGAAAAGTGGACAATTATTAGGTTTTTTTGATATAATATCAGGTGGTGCATTCAGGGATTTTACAATATTTGCTATGAGCATTATTCCTTATGTCAACGCCTCAATAATACTTCAGCTTTTGACAATTGCTATTCCAAGCTTGGAACAATTGGCAAAAGAGGGTGAGGAAGGACGTAAAAAGATTGCTCAGTATACGAGATATGGGACGGTAATACTGGCATTGATACAGGCAATCGGCTTGACATTTGGGCTGAAAGGTGCTATTGTAAATCCCAGTTTTATAAATATGACGATAATAGTCCTGACGCTTACGGCAGGAACGGCGTTTCTTATGTGGTTGGGTGAACAGATCACTGATAAAGGTATAGGCAATGGTATATCCCTTATAATTTTTGCGGGTATAATTGCGAGAATACCGAGTATGATTGCAACCACATTTAAATATGTGAGTGGAGGCACTACCAGCTTCTTGGGTGGATTAGGTTTTTGGATTGCTATATTGTTGTTAATTGTATCCGTTGTAGTAATGCAGGAAGCGCAAAGGCGTATTCCTGTACAATATGCTAAGAGGACGGTAGGAAGAAAGGTATACGGAGGCCAATCCACACATATACCCTTGAGATTGCTACAGGCGGGGGTTATACCAATAATTTTTGGCCTTTCGATAGTGGGTTTTCCATTGCAGATCGCAGCGTTTTTACCAAATACTACATTTGCTACCATAGTAAATAGATACTTTAACTGGAATAGCTTCGCATACAATTTGATTGATTTCATATTGATCATATTGTTTACTTATTTCTATACGGCTATAATTTTCAACCCTATAGAAGTAGCTGACAATATGAAACAATACGGTGGTTTTATACCGGGTATAAGGCCAGGAAAACCGACGGCAGATTATTTGACCCGGATAATGTATAGAATCACTTTTGTTGGCGGTGTTTTTCTTGCCCTTATTACGGTCATACCGATATTGATAATGAGTGCTACAGGTCTAAACGTAGCATTTGGCGGTACAGCAATCCTCATTGCCGTTGGTGTTGCCATAGATACTATCAAGCAATTGGAAGGACAAATGTTGATGCGCCATTATCAAGGATTTCTAAAATGAGGTGATAACATGAATGTTATATTGATGGGTCCGCCAGGAGCGGGAAAGGGCACCCACGCAGCGAAAATAGTTGACAAGTACGGTATACCTCATATTTCAACTGGCGACATATTCCGCGAAAACCTAAAAAATGGGACAGCACTGGGGAATAAGGCGAAAGAGTATATGGATAAGGGACAATTGGTACCTGATGAGATCGTCATCGAAATAGTAAAGGACCGCTTGAAGAGACCTGATTGTGAAAAGGGGTTTTTACTTGATGGCTTTCCCAGAACAATAAAACAGGCAGATGCTCTCGACGACTTTTTGAAAGAAATGGGCAAAAAAATTGATGCAGTGATTAATATGGTAGCAGAAAGGGAAACATTAATAAATAGGGTAATTTATAGAAGAGTATGCCCGGAATGTGGTGCCGTTTATCATTTAATAAATATTCCGCCAAAAGTAGAGGGCAAATGCGACGTATGTGGTGCAAATTTAATACAGAGAAAAGACGATACAAAAGAGACGATTGAGAAGCGATTAGATGTATATGATGAACAGACTAAACCTCTGATAGATTATTACAGCAAAAAAGGTCTTTTGTATGAAGTAGATGGCGGTAAGCCTATTGAGGAGGCTTTTGCAGATATTTGCCGCATATTGGGGAGCATCGACGATAAATGATTATAATTAAATCGCGCCGCGAGATAGAGATTATGAAAATCGCAGGTAGGATCGTCGCGGAATGCCTTCAGCTGGTTGGCGAAAAGATTAAGCCAGGGGTTAAGACAATTGAGCTGGACCGCGTCGCAGAAAATTATATAAAGAAAAATAGGGCAATTCCTTCTTTCAAGGGATACAATGGCTTTCCTGCAAATATATGTGTTTCAGTTAACGAGGAGGTTGTACACGGTATTCCTGGCGATAGGGAATTAAAGGATGGAGATATAGTAAGCGTTGATATCGGAGTGATTTATAATGGGTATCACGGCGATGCGGCGCGTACCTTCCCTGTAGGGAATATATCTGCCTCTGCGAAAAGGTTGATTGAGGTTACAAAAGAAAGTTTTTTTAAAGGTATCCAGTACGCTACCAGCGATCATCGGCTATACGATATTTCATACGCCATTCAAAGATATGTGGAATCCAATGGTTATTCTGTTGTGAGAGAATATGTAGGTCATGGCATAGGTCGTAGTATGCATGAAGATCCACAGGTTCCGAATTTTGGATGTTCGGGGAGGGGTGTAAGGCTTAGAGAAGGTATGACTCTTGCCATTGAGCCGATGGTCAACGAAGGCACTTTTGAAGTACGTACTCTTGACAATAACTGGACTGTTGTGACAGCAGACGGCAAACTATCTGCACATTATGAAAACACAATTGCTATTACACCTGAAGGACCTGAAATATTGACTATTCTGGCAGGTGAAATAAATGAATAATAGTAGTGATTTAACCCCTGGTCAGATTGTTAAATCGAAAATGGGCAGAGATAGTGGCAGATACTTTATTGTTTTGGCTGTAGATGGTGGATATGCGTTTATTGCTGATGGAGAGCTACGTAAGGTAGATAAACCTAAGAAAAAAAATATAAAACATCTTTTAAAGACAAATGAGTGCGATGAGTTCATTAGAGATAAAATATTGAGTGGCAAAAAGATTTCGAATGCGGATTTAAGAAAGGCTCTGGAAAAATATAAAAAGGCGTGAAATGGGGAGGTAATTTCCTTGCCTAAAGAAGATGTCATTGAGGTAGAGGGGACTGTTGTTGAGGCGTTGCCTAATGCGATGTTTCAGGTAGAGTTGGAAAATGGCTATAGGGTGTTAGCCCATATATCTGGCAAACTGAGAATGAACTTTATAAAAATCCTTCCGGGAGATAAAGTGACTGTAGAATTAACTCCTTACGACCTTACGAGAGGTAGGATCGTATGGAGAGGAAAGAAAGAAAAGGAGTGATTTTGTATGAAGGTAAGGCCATCGGTTAAACCGATTTGTGAGAAATGCAAAGTCATAAAGAGAAAAGGTAGGGTTATGATTATCTGCGAAAACCCGAAACATAAACAGAGACAGGGTTGAAAGGAGGCACGATTATGGCGAGAATAGCAGGCATTGATTTACCAAGAGATAAAAGGGTTGAAATAGGTTTGACGTATATATATGGGATAGGAAGAGCTACTTCAAAGAAGATATTAGAAAAAGCCGGGGTAAACCCGGATACCCGTGTTCGAGATCTTACTGATGAAGAAGAAAGGAAATTAAGGGAAATAATTGAGAATGAATATAAGGTCGAGGGAGATTTAAGAAGAGAAGTTGCGACAAATATAAAAAGGCTTATAGATATCGGATGTTATAGAGGTATCCGGCATCGTAAAGGATTGCCCGTACGAGGTCAGCGTACCAGAACTAATGCCAGAACGAGAAAAGGGCCTAAGAGGACTGTGGCCAAGAAGAAGAAATAAAAGTAAGAGGAGGGACGTATATGCCTAAAAACGTTAAAAAGGCCAGAAGAAGGCGCGATAGAAGAAATGTGGAAAAGGGTATTGCGCACATTCACTCAACTTTTAATAATACTATTGTAACGCTTACAGATATGACCGGAAATGCTATTTCATGGGCTAGCGCTGGTACAGTGGGTTTCAAAGGTTCAAGGAAATCCACACCTTTTGCGGCGCAGATGGCTGCAGAAGCAGCTGCAAAGGCGGCTATGGATATGGGCATGAGAAATGTAGAAGTATATGTCAAAGGGCCTGGAGCAGGCAGGGAGGCGGCTATAAGGGCGCTTCAAGCAGCAGGATTAGAAGTAAACGCGATAAAAGACGTTACGCCTATTCCGCACAATGGATGTAGGCCACCGAAGAGAAGAAGATTGTAAAGGAGGTGCTATAAATGGCGAGATATACTCAACCAGTTTGCAGGAGATGCAGAAGGGAAGGAATGAAATTATTCTTAAAAGGAGATAAATGTTATACAGATAAATGTCCGGTAAGCAGAAGGGCTTTTGCTCCTGGACAGCACGGCCAGAATAGAAAGAAGTTATCAAACTATGGTGTTCAGCTGAGGGAAAAACAAAAAGTGAAAAGCATTTATGGAATATTAGAAACGCAGTTTAGAAGGTATTTTGAAGAAGCAGAAAGGCGCAAGGGTATAACGGGTGAAAACCTGCTGCAGATGTTAGAGAGGCGCCTTGATAATGTAGTATATAGACTGGGTTTTGCATCCTCAAGGGCACAGGCAAGGCAGATAGTTAAACATGGCCATATACTGGTAAACGGGCAAAAAGTTGATATCCCTTCATATGAAACAAAGGTAGGGGATGTGATTTCAGTTAAAGAGAAGAGTCGTCAAATGCAGGTGATAAAAGACAATTTAGAAGCTAACAGAAATGTACCCGATTGGCTCCAGTTAGATAAAGATAATTTCCAAGGCACTGTAGTGGCATTGCCCAAGAGAGAGCATATTGATATACCGATTGAGGAGCATTATATTGTTGAGCTTTACTCTAAGTAATGTAAAGATAGCAGTTACCCTCGGTTTTGAAACATGGAACTCATGGATTAGGAGGGTTTTCATATCATGATAGAGATAGAAAAACCAAAAATAGAATGTCTGAAGAGGAACCCGGAAGGCACATACAGCATGTTTAGTATAGAGCCATTGGAGAGAGGATATGGCATTACTCTGGGGAATTCGTTGCGGAGGGTATTGCTTTCCTCGCTTCCGGGTACTGCCGTAACTTCAATAAAGATTGATGGCGTATTACATGAATTTTCGACGATTCCTGGCGTGGTAGAAGATGTACCTGAAATAATTTTAAATATAAAACAGCTGGCTTTAAAATTGCATTCCAACGATGACAAACCAATAGTGGCTTATATAGATAAGACGGGTGAAGGGGAAGTAATAGCAGATGATATAAAGACTGACGCTGATCTAGAAATAGTCTATCCAGATATGCACATCGCAACACTGGAAAAGGACGCTAGACTCCATATGGAATTAACTATAGCCAATGGAAGAGGGTATGTTACGGCAGAGAGGAATAAGCTTCCTGATCAGCCGATTGGATTGATTCCCGTTGATTCAATATTTACTCCTGTCAAAAAAGTCAATTATAATGTAGAAAACGCTAGAGTTGGGCAGATAACAGATTATGATAAACTTATTTTAGAGGTTTGGACCAATGGGAGCATTAAACCGGATGAAGCTATAAGCCTGGCGGCAAAGATATTAATAGAACATCTAAACTTATTTGTTACTATGTCCGAGCATATAAATGACATGGAGATTTTGGTGGAAAAAGAAAATAATCAAGATAATCATCTTATTGATATGCCTATAGAAGAATTGGATCTATCTGTAAGGTCATATAATTGCTTAAAGCGAGCGGGAATAAACACGGTTGGTGAATTGACGCAAAAAACTGAGGAAGAAATGATGAAAGTTCGAAACTTGGGGAAAAAATCATTGGAAGAAGTACAGCAGAAATTAAAGGCATTAGGACTTAGTTTAAAACCAAGTGAGGAGGGATAAAGGATGTACCATAGGAAATTAAGGCGTCCTACTGACCAGCGTATGGCGATGTTGAGAAATCTTACTACAAGTCTTTTAAAACATGGGAGAATAAAGACGACAGAAGCCAGGGCAAAAGAGACCAGAAAGTTTGCTGAAAAAATGATAACACTGGCTAAGAGAGGGGATCTCCACGCAAGGAGACAGGCTCTTGCGTTTATATATGACGAAACGGTTGTCAAGAATCTGTTTGATGAGATAGCGCCACGATATGCCGACAGGCAGGGTGGATATACAAGGATCATAAAAATAGGTCCAAGGCGCGGTGATGCAGCGCCAATGGCGATAATTGAGTTAATATGAGTAGACAGGGATTAAGTATTGCTTAATCCCTATTTACATTTTGGGGATAAATAATATATAATACAATTGTGGTTATTATGCGAAAAAATGAATATTTCTATATTAAAATTAAAGCATAAGAGGTGTAATTGTTGAATATAATCACTGCCAGGGATTTAATATATAGGTATAATTCAATGAGGAGTAGGGATGAGCAGTCAGAAAATGATGCGGCTCTAAACGGTATAAATGTGGATATAAAGCAAGGGGAATTTGTGACGATAATAGGGCATAACGGTTCAGGTAAATCTACATTGGCCAAGCATTTTAACGCATTGTTATTGCCGTCATCAGGAACAGTTTTGGTAGATGGTATTGATACCAGAAATGGTGATATGGTATGGAATATAAGACAGACAGCTGGCATGGTGTTTCAAAACCCCGATAATCAGCTGGTGGCCTCGGTTGTAGAAGAAGATGTAGCTTTTGGTCCGGAAAATTTGGGTATACCGCCCCAAAATATCAGAGAGAGGGTGGATGAAGCCCTTAGAGCAGTGGGTATGATAGAATATGCTAAAAAAGCTCCACACCTTCTATCAGGGGGTCAAAAGCAAAGGGTTGCAATAGCAGGTATTATAGCCATGAGGCCAAAATGTATCATATTGGATGAAGCTACTGCAATGTTGGATCCTTCAGGAAGACAGGAAGTTATGAATACTGTTAAAAAATTAAATAGAGAAGAAGGAATAACCATAGTAAACATCACCCATTATATGGATGAAGCTGTGGATGCAGATAGGGTAATTGTGATGGATCATGGTACTATTGTTATGAATGGTACACCCCGAGAGGTATTTAAAAACGTTGAGTTATTAAAACGATTAGGCTTAGATGTGCCACAGGTAACCGAATTGGCTTATTTAATAAGAAAAGATGGTTATGATATTCCTGTAAATATTTTAACTGTTGATGAAATGGTGGAATTGATATGTCGATTGTGATAAAAGATCTAACATACATTTACAACAAGGGAACACCTTTTGAAGCCGTTGCGCTTGATAACATAAACCTTACTATAGATGACGGCGAATTTATTGCTATTATAGGCCACACAGGTTCGGGTAAATCTACTCTTATTCAGCAGATGAATGGGCTTTTAAAACCCACATCAGGCCAGATATTAATAGACGACATCGATATAACTGTTAGAGGTTCAGATATAAAGAAAGTGAGGCAAAAAGTAGGGCTTGTCTTTCAATATCCTGAGCACCAGTTATTTGAGGAGACCATTTATAAAGATATTGCATTTGGCCCAATCAATATGGGTCTTGATGAAAAAGAAGTAGAAAAAAGAGTAAGATATGCCATGGAACTGGTTGAATTGGATTATGAAACATTAAAAGACAAATCGCCTTTTGAGATATCGGGGGGACAAAAGAGAAGGGTAGCTATCGCAGGAGTATTAGCGATGAAACCGAAGGTGCTTATACTTGATGAACCAACAGCAGGACTGGACCCAAAAGGGAGAGATGAAATTTTAGGCAATATAAAGAAGTTGCATCAAAAGGAAAATATGACCATTGTACTAGTTTCTCACAGCATGGAAGATGTGGCAAAGTATGCTAATAGAATAGTGGTTATGAATAAAGGCAGGGTCGCGATGACAGGTAAGCCAGCAGAGGTATTTGCAAGAATGGAGGAGCTTAAAGAGATGGGCCTTGGGGTACCGCAGGTTACTCAGTTGATGAAAGCCCTTAAAGATAAAGGATTTGATGTCAATGATCGCATATATACTGTGGATGATGCCAAAAAAGAACTCATAAAAATCATAAGGAGTAAGAAAAATGGCCATTAAAGATATTACAATAGGTCAGTACGTTCCTGGTGAAACACCTATACATAACATGGATCCCAGGGTAAAGATTTTATTATCTATTGTTTTTATAATAGTATTATTTATAGTAAAAAATTATACGGGATATGTTTATGTTGTGCTTTATATTATGGCATCTGTCTATATTTCAAAGGTCCATTTAAGCTATATTTTCAAAGGTTTAAAACCTCTCCTGGCAATATTATTTATAACCATGGCGATAAATATGTTTTTGACACCGGGTCATACCATATGGTCTTATGGTTCTATCAGGTTAACAGCAGAAGGTTTGAATTTAGCCATATTTATGAGTATACGATTGATACTTCTCATAGTTGGAACTTCCCTGTTGACTTTGACGACATCTCCCATAATGCTTACAGACGGTATAGAATTGATTTTGAGTCCTTTCAAGCGGATAGGTGTACCTGCTCACGAGCTGGCCATGATGATGACTATTGCGTTAAGATTTATCCCTACGCTATTGGATGAAGCTGATAAAATTATGAAGGCACAAATGGCCAGAGGAGCGGATTTTGAAAGCGGTAATATAATAAAACGGGCAAAGGCTATGGTGCCATTATTAGTGCCTTTATTCATAAACGCTTTTAGAAGAGCTGATGAACTGGCTATGGCTATGGAAGCCAGGTGTTACAGAGGTGGTGAAAACAGGACTAGAATGAGGCAGCTTCGCATTGAGAAAAGAGATTATGTGGCGATTATTGTTACAATCGTTATGATATTGCTGGTAGTGATGGATAGGTTTGTGGTGAGCTTATGAATAACATAAAGCTTATAATTGAATACGATGGCACCAATTATCATGGATGGCAATACCAGACCAACGCGAATACCATTCAAGGCGAGATGCTGAAAGCTATAAAAAAGATAACAGGAGAAAATGTTAATCTTATAGGGGCTGGTAGGACAGATGCTGGCGTTCACGCCAAGGGCCAGGTAGCCAATTTTAAGTGCAATGTCAGGATACCTGAAAAGCGTCTACCTTATGCGCTAAACAGTGTATTGCCTGATGATATTGTAGTAAAAAGTGCAGAAATAGTTGATGAGGATTTTCATGCGCGAAAGAGCGCATTGAGCAAGGAATACAGATATTATATCTTGAATAGCGAACAACCTTCAGCTTTGCTGAGAAATTATGTATATCATTTTAGATACAGATTAAACCTTGACCATATGAAAAGAGGTGCTGAACTTTTAGTTGGCACTCATGATTTTTCAGCTTTTAAAGCGGCAGGCGGTAGTGTGACGTCGTCTGTGAGGACGATTAAGCGCTTAGAGCTAAACACTATTGATGAAATAATAGAGTTAGTAGTGGAAGCTGATGGCTTTTTATACAATATGGTTAGGATAATAACAGGCACACTGCTTCTGGTGGGGACCGGACGGATGGTATGGAGCGACATAAGTCAGATAATTAAATCAAAGGATCGAAATAGAGCAGGACCTACGGTTCCTCCACAGGGCTTGTATCTTTATAAGGTTTTTTATTGACATGTGTATAATAATATATTATACTAAAACATAGTGTAATTTAAGCCCCGGTTTTTCATTCTATGCTTTTTGAGGAGGTAAAGAAGTTGAAAACATATCTGGCAAAACCAAATGAGATAGAGAAAAAGTGGTATCTAGTAGATGCTAAGGATAAAGTCCTTGGAAGATTAGCCAGTAAGATTGCTGTTATACTTATGGGTAAGCATAAGCCTGTGTATACTCCACATGTAGATACAGGAGATTTTGTGGTGGTTGTCAATGCTGACAAAATAGTATTGACAGGCAATAAGCTAAAAGATAAGATGTATATTCGACATACGGGTTATCCCGGAGGACTGAAAAAGACCAGCTATGAAGTATTGATGGAGAAAAATCCAGAAAAAGCATTGTATCTGGCGGTTAAAAGGATGCTGCCAAAAAATAGGCTGGCAAGAAAGATGATTAAAAGGCTGAAAATATACAGAGGGCCAGAGCACAATCACCAAGCACAAAAGCCTGAAGCATTGGATATTTAATGGAAGGAGGAAAAATATTGGCTCTTACTTATTACGGTGTGGGTAGAAGAAAAAAATCTGTAGCAAGGGTAAGGTTGTACCCTGGGACAGGTAATATAATAGTAAATGACAGGCCTGTAGACGAATATTTCACCACCTATACACAGAGGTATATCGTAAGGCAGCCGTTAGTAGTGACAAATCTGGCCGATAAATTTGATGTAAGTGCAAAGGTTGTTGGCGGTGGTCTTACAGGTCAGGCTGACGCAATAAGGCTGGGCATCGCAAGATCCTTATTGATGGCAGATGAAACGTTGAGGCCTGTATTGAAAAAATACAAATTATTGACAAGAGATCCGAGAATGAAAGAGAGGAAGAAATACGGACTTAAAAAAGCCAGAAAAGCACCACAATTTTCAAAAAGATAAAAAGGGTTACCTTGGTATTCAGGAGAGAGTGTATGTGTTACACTCTCTTTTTATTTGCCTGGTAAATTTTAATCTTTTGGTGTTAAGATAAATCATATTGCAATGTAAATAAAGTTATAATATAATAGAAAAGACCCCAAGTACAGGGGGTGGGAAGAGGGAGGTGCATAACCACATCATGAGTGCATTAGCAGCTTTTTTTGCGGGCCTATTATCTTTTTTTTCACCATGTATAATACCTTTGTTACCTGCTTATTTATCATACATTTTAGGAACAGAGAAAAGGAACTATAGCAGATTGTTAGCATTTATTATTGGCTTTAGCATTGTGTTTGTTGCTATGGGGGCATCGGCCAGCTTGATAGGGAAGATATTAGTAGCAAACAGGATTATTTACAGAAAAATAAGCGGTATACTAATTGTACTATTTGGCCTGATGATGATGGATGTTGTTAAAATTCGCTTTATGCAGAAGGAAAGGAAACTTTTTCAATATGAAAATGGGACAGGAGGACTGTTAAGTTCATTCCTGTTGGGGATATCCTTTTCAGCAGGTTGGACTCCTTGCGTTGGGCCTATATTGTCTTCTATCTTGATGTACGCGGGGATGGCAAAGACAGTGACTTATGGAATAACGCTTTTAGCATTTTATTCCGTGGGAATGGCGTTGCCATTTATAGCCATGGCGATTGCAGTAAATTTTATTACCATAAATTTTAGGTCGGTTTACCCTTATATGAGACATATAAGGGTTTTAGCGGGCATTATAATGGTTATATTTGGCGCACTGACGTATTTTAATGCGCTTGAAAAGATTACGGGGCTCTTTTTATAATTTTTATGGGTTATAAAAGTGAAAGGAGTAAGCATATGAGTAAAAAATTTATAGCTATTGGAATTGTGATTATTGCTTTGCTTTCAGCTATGCTCATTTATATTGATAAAACAGAGAAAAATTTAAATAATCCAAAGACTGCACAGACTCAGAAGAAGGCACAAAATACTGAAAAATATGATACGGATAAGGAGCAAAAAACCGGGAATAGTGAGACAGATAATGTTGTGGTAGGGATAAACGTAGGAGATATGGCACCTGATTTTACCCTTGAAGATTTAGATGGAAACAAGATAACATTAAGCAAATTGAAAGGGAAAAATGTTATGGTAAACTTTTGGGCGACAACCTGCCCATATTGTAAGATAGAAATGCCGGATATAAACGCTTTTTATAAAACCCATAAGGATGAGCTGGAAGTATTGGCGGTAGATTTAGGCGAATCGGATTCCACTATAAAAGACTATATTAAAGATAAAGGATTTGAGTTTAAGATTCTGAAGGATACAAATGGCGATGTTGGCTATGCATATGGTATTAGATTTATACCAACCACTTTTTTCATAGATAAAAAAGGCATTATAAGAGCGGTTGCCAACGGCGCTATGACTCATGACGAGATAAGTCAATATTATAACGCTTTGAAATAAAATTTCGTGGACAAGTTTCATGTATTAATGTTATAATGCTGTAGATGACTTTAAATTAGCCCGGTGAGGCTAAAAAGGAGGAATTCTTTTGAGTAAAAAAGTCTACGATATCAAAGAAGTACCGCCAGTAAGGGAATTTGTGCCGTTATCCTTACAGCATGTTTTTGCTATGTTTGGGGCAACTGTTCTCGTACCTTTATTGACTGGACTGGACCCATCAGTGACCCTTTTTACTTCAGGACTCGGCACACTTATATTTCATCTGGTTACAAGGGGTTATGTTCCGGCATACCTTGGGTCGTCGTTTGCTTTTATTACACCTATCATTGTTGCGACAAAAGAATTTGGCTTAAAAGGTGCATATACGGGTATGTTAGCGGCGGGTCTTTTGTATGTGCTGGTATACATCATCATAAGTATTACCGGAGTAGACTGGATTGACAAAATTTTGCCGCCAGTGGTAGTAGGACCTGTGGTCATGATAATAGGTTTGAGCCTGGCACCGGTAGCTGTTCAGCAAGCTCAGGAAAATGTTCTGGTTGCAGCGGTTACAGCTTTGTTTATAATTATATTTGCTATTTTTGGCAGAGGTTTTTTAAAGATAATACCTATTTTGCTGGGCACCATGTGCGGATATGTATTTGCCATGTTGATAGGTATTGTGAATTTTAAACCTGTAAGGGAGGCAGCATGGATAGCATTACCTAAATTTAATTTCCTGTCAGGTCATAGCCCTGAGCTGGTATGGGGAGCTGTTTCGTTGATTGCGCCGCTGGCTATTGTCTCTATGGTAGAAGATTTGGGACATGTCCTTGTAATAGGCAATATCGTAGAGAGAGACCTTATTAAAAAGCCTGGCATACACACCGTCTTTTTGGGTAATGGTCTTGCAACGGCGGTGGCGGCATTATTTGGAGGACCTCCCAGCACCACATATGGAGAGAATATAGGAGTTTTAGCTATAACAAAAGTGTATAGTTCTGCTGTTATAGAAGGGGCTGCTGTAATAGCTATTCTATTGAGCTTTGTCCAGAAAATAGGAGCTGCGATAGAAGTTATTCCAAAACCTGTAATGGGTGGAATAACCATAATATTATTTGGTATGATAGCTGCTGCCGGTTTGAGGACGCTTATAGACAATAAAATAGATTTTTCGGATACGAGGAATTTGCTCATAGCCTCAATTATATTTACACTGGGAGTCGGCGGAATAAAGTTTAATATAGGGAATCTGGTATTTCAAGGCGTTGGGCCAGCTACAATTATAGGCATACTTCTCAATCTTCTGCTACCGAAATCGACGAATGAGGAAGAGAAGGGAGAAAAGAAGTACCCGTCGCTGGAAATATCTTATCCAGAAGAGAATATAAGAAAGAAAGAGGAATAAAAAAATGCCGATTGAAATCGGCATTTTTTTTATTCCTCTTTTATAGCCTCAACAGGGCAATCATCTAAAGCCTGACGGGCAAGCTCCTCTACATCCTCGGGAACTTCGTCCACAATAACCTGAGCCATTCCATCATCATTCCAATCGAAAACCTCTGGGCATGTATCAATGCAAGCTCCACAGCCAATGCAGAGGTCTTGATCTACAGTTACTTTCATTATAACCCTCCTCAGTTAATTATAGCTTAAAGCTTAAATATAGCTTAAACCATTTTAAAAGCTTTTTAAAGTATTATATGTTATATAATCGCATTTGTCAAGATATGGTTTTAGCTTTTAAAATAAAATAAATGGGGTTAACAGGACTCGAACCTGTGACCTCTACGATGTGAGCGTAGCGCTCTAACCAGCTGAGCTATAACCCCATAAATTACATATCATATTATAGCACATTGATGGTATATGTCAATACATAATTTCTTTTAACTTAAATTGGTAATTTGAATGTAATTAGCATTTATAAAAACTCCGTATACATATTATTTAGAGATCAAGCAATAATATAGACAAAGCTTCAATGTTTAATTTGAAATACTATGAAGATTTTTTAATTAAACGACCGATTTATTTAGAGTTAGGCAAAAGAATGGAGGGGAAAAACTATGCACAGGAAAAGATTTCTTAAACAGGATATGGAAGATGATGTTACATATGAAAAGAAGCAATTTATAGAGCAAGATGTGATATATGACTATGATGAGAGTAGTGATGAAGAATCGGGTAATGAGGAAAATAAGATAAATATGGTAAAGAAAATGCTTGAATTTAATAAAATAGAGAGGAAACAAAAGAGGGCTTAACTGCTCTCTTTTATTTCTTTGTGATATAATATTACTTGTAGTTCACGCTGAAGTTGCAGCATTTTTAATGTAATAAATGGACGGGATGGATTATATGGATAGTGTAGAGATTAAAGACGAAATAAAGAATTTTGCTTATAGCCTTGGTTTTGATTTAGTGGGGTTTACTACAGCGGAAGCCTTTAATGCAGAGATCTTGTACCAGAGAAAAGCGGAAGGATACCTGTCTGGTCTTGAAGAAAAGGATATAAAAAAGAGAGTTACACCCCGGTTGTCTCTTAATACGGCAAAAAGCATTATTGCGCTGGGCTTAAGTTATAATATACCTATAAAATATGTTCCCCAAAGGGGCTATGCCATTATATCCAGAAGTGCATACGGCAAAGACTACCACAAGGTAATGAGTGATATGATGTTAAAACTTGTAAAATATATTGAAAAGATGTATAATGTAAAGAGTATATATATGGTAGATACAGGGCCTCTCGTTGATAGGATGGTCGCTTATAGAGCAGGAATTGGTTGGTATGGCAAAAATTGTAGTATCATAAATGACGAATACGGTTCATGGATATTTTTAGGGGAAATCCTAACCGAATTAGAATTGCCACCGGATTCTCCTGTTGAGAGTCGATGTGGGGATTGCGATCTTTGCTTAAAAGCATGTCCGACCGGTGCTCTGGTTTCACCTTATACCCTTAATGCAAATAGGTGTCTATCGTATAATACTGTTAAAAAAGGCATTCTTCCTGATGATATAAAGGATAAAATGGGTATGAGGATATATGGTTGCGATACATGCCAGGAGGTGTGCCCTGTAAACAAGAGAGCTAAATATACAAATAAAAACGAGTTTATTCCACAACCTCCTATGCCACTGATTCCGTTAGAAGATGTGGCAAAAATGGATAAAAAAATTTTTGAAGAGATATTTAAACATACTTCTGCAGGGTGGAGAGGTAAAACTACTTTACAGAGAAATGGAATAATAGCTATGGGAAACTCAGGCGATAGCAGGTATTTAGAGATTTTAGAATCCTTTTTAAATGATAGCAGACCAGGCATAAGTGATGCTGCAAGGTGGTCATTGGAAAAGATAAGGAGTAGAGCAAATGGACAGGGAAACAGCTAATATGATTATGCGGACTTTGGAGAAACAATATCCGGGTGCTGGGCCAGGATTACGTTTTGAAAATCCTTTTCAACTCTTAATTGCTACAATATTGTCTGCACAATGTACTGATGCAAGAGTTAATCAGGTCACTTCAAGACTTTTTAAGAAGTACAGGTCGCCGGAAGATTTTGCTCATGCCAAATTAAATGAGATTGAGTCTGAGATAAAAGAGTGCGGGTTGTACAGGGCTAAAAGCAAACACATTATTGAAACATGTAAGAAGCTTGTAGAGGACTTTGGAGGAGAGGTTCCGCAAAACAGAGAGGACTTGATGAAACTTCCAGGTGTTGGCCGCAAGACAGCTAATGTAGTTTTGAGCAATGCATTTGGTGTAAATGCTATAGGGGTTGACACTCATGTTTTCAGAGTAGCCAATCGACTGGGGCTTGCTTCATCTAAAGATGCATTCGGGACAGAAAAAGACCTTATGGAGATATTACCAGAAGAAATGTGGGGAAAAGCCCATCACCTGTTGATATACCATGGAAGAAATATTTGCAGGGCGAAAAGACCTCGATGTGGTATTTGCCCTGTAAATTCTTATTGTAAGTATTATAATGATTTGAAGGGATGATAGAAACAATGGTGTCGGAGACCAGCACAACCGGCAAAAAAATATTCGTGGGATTTATAATTACAATCTTGGTTCTATTTATGATGGGTGTGGCTTTTGGCGGAACTTATGCTTATTTATTATTAAACGAAAAAACTATAGTTAAAAATGTATATGTGAATGGTATCAATATAGGTGGGCTATCAAAGGAAAATGCTATTTTAAAATTAAAAGAACATTATGAGCCTTTAACCCAAAGGGATTTGATACTTCAATGGGACAGTGGCGAGAAAAAAGTTGTCTATTCACAGGTAGGCGTATCTTATGACTATGAAAAAGTAGTGGATAAGGCTTATGCCATAGGTAAGGATAAAAATGTCATTAAATCGCTTAAGGATATTTACAATGCCAATAAAAAAGGCGTAAGACTGAGTTTGAATATGGAAATCGATGACAGAAAAATCGACGATATATTGGGCGTTATTGCCAAAGAAGTAGATATGCCTTCAGAAGATGCAAGGCTTTTATTTAACAATGGCGTTTTTACTGTCATACCCGATAAAAAAGGTAAAAAACTTGATCTAGCGGCATCGAAAGATTTGATATTAGCTGCTATAAAAAATGGAGCTGGTAGCGTAAAACTTAAAGTACAGGAGGTTATGCCTAAATATACAACTGATTTCTTTAAAAGGGTAAATACAAAAGTATCATCTTTTTCAACGCAGTTTAATCCTGCCGATGCTAACAGGACCGATAATATAAAAACTGCAGCAAAAGCATTAAATGGGAAATTATTGATGCCCGGTGAGGAATTTTCACTTAATAAAACACTGGGACCTAGAGTTATTTCTAATGGATACAAAACTGCACCGGTTATTGTAAACGGCAAACTGGTTGACGACGTAGGCGGTGGTGTATGCCAGATTGCTACAACCCTTTACAACGCCGTTTTAAGAGCTAATTTGGATGTGACCAGAAGAATTCACCATCAATTTCCTGTTGCTTACGTACCTCCTGGCCAGGATGCAACTATTGCAGGTGATTGGTTTGACTTCAGGTTTAAAAATACGTCTAAATACCCTATTTATATATCATCATACGTTTCTGGTAACAGGTTTAATGTAGACCTTTATGGAGACAATTATATGAATGGCATTACGCTGGATTTTAAGTCCGATATCGTCAAGGTAAATAAGGCAAAGACCATTTATGTGGACGATGATAAGTTGCCGTATGGCAAAGAAGAGGTTGAGAGACCACCTCATGACGGAATGGTTGTTGAAGTATACAGATATGTATATAAAAATGGCCGGCTTATTAAAAAAGAAAAATTGTACACAGATACCTATGAGACGGTTGACGCTATAATAAGAAGAGGTACGAACAAAGAACTCTTGCAGGATAAAGATAAGAATATAAGCCCTTCACAATCAAACAGAGCAAATGTTATGGATGCAACCCAGGATGACGCTAAAATTAATGCTCCATCGGCTAATGCGATAGAGCCGGTTGCACCAGAGCATTGACACCTCCGTTAAATTATGCTAAGATGAAAGTAATTTAATGATAATTTAATACATGATCTCGTGGTTCTCTTAGGAGATTAATAGGGAAAACGGTGAAAATCCGTTACAGCCCCCGCTACTGTGAGCGAGGATGAAACCGGCAATTACCACTGGGCAACCGGGAAGGTGCCGGGAGTAAAATGAATCGCAAGTCAGGAGACCTGCCACGAGGTTTATGCATAGCCTTCGGAGGGAAGGAGTGATGCATACAGCTTGGACGTACATAGCGCTTGTACGGTAGGAGTATGGGTTGCAGTGTGTCTATAGGACTGCTATGCGCAGAAAGCCTGCCCAAAGAAGGGGCAGGCTTTTAATTTTATTTTGGAGGTGCTTTGGGAATGAGGAGAAGAGATTTTAGAAGATTAGGAAATACTTTTGCTCTTTTGGTTGTTGTAATATTACTGTTGGCTTTCTCTGTGTCTTGTGCAGGGAGTTCGTCAAACAAGACAAAGGTTGCGCAGAATAAAGTTGCGCAAAACAAAGTAGGCGTAAAAAATAGTGTACAACATACTTCCTATCCATTAAAAGTAACCGATTTTACTGGAAGAAATGTGGAAATATCTAAAAAACCAGAAAGGATAGTATCTTTAGCTCCCAGCAACACAGAAATTATTTTTACCATTGGTGCCGGTAAAAATGTCGTAGGGGTTACTGACTTTGATGATTATCCGCCTGAAGTTAAAAGTATAGATAAGGTAGGAGGTTTTAAAGGCGCTAATGTAGAAGCAATAGCCGCTAAAAAACCCGATGTGGTGTTTGCTGCTACCACTATCAGCAAGGAAGAAGTAGAAAAGATTCAGTCATTAGGCATTCCAGTTGTTATATCTGAAGCTCAAAGCTTCAATCAGATCTACGATTCTATAAGCCTTATAGGTAAAATCACTGATAGAAATGAGGAGGCAGAAAAGCTGATTTCGCAGATGAAACAAAAGGTATCCGAAATAACAGATAAGGTCAAAGATAAAGATAAGGTTAAGGTTTATTATGCGGTTCAGGTTGGGCAACAAAATTGGACAGCAGGGAAAGGCACATTTATAGATGAAATCATCGACATGGCTGGTGGTATAAATGTGGCGTCAGATATTAAAGGATGGGCGCAATACAGTCTGGAAAAATTAGCAAAAGACAATCCACAGGTTATTTTGACTTCTCCTCATGCCGGAGATATAAAAAACCTGAACAAAATGCAGGGTTACAAGGACTTAGATGCGGTCAAAGAAAATAAAGTTATTGCCATTAATGATAACATTATTTCAAGGCCGGGGCCGAGAATAATTCAGGGTTTAGAAGCGGTAGCGAAGGCTTTGCATCCGGATGCGTTTAAATAATCATGAAAAAAGGCTTTACGTACGTTTTGTTATTGATTATTTTGGTCTTGTCAATGGGGTTTTCAGCAATGGTTGGCGCTGTAAAAATCCCATTGGCAAGATTGATTGAAATATTGGCTACGATTAATACCCCCGGCCTATACAAAACAGATAAATTAATACTTTTTTCTCTGAGGATACCCAGAATATTGGAATCGGGCCTGGTGGGAATGGCGCTGGCAGTGGTAGGAGCATGTTTTCAAGGGTTATTGAAAAATCCCATGGCAGATCCATATGTTCTGGGTGTTTCCTCAGGGGCTGCCTTTGGAGCCACCATTGCCATTATATTGGGCTTGGGAGTTGTTGCTACCAATGCTCTGGCGTTTTTAATAGCTTTAGTGACGGTTTTTATGGTTTATATCATGGCTAAAAAGGGTCCCAAAGTTGATATGACGTCAATGCTGTTGGCAGGAGTTGCTGTGAGCGCTTTTCTTTCCTCTGTTATTTCATTTTTTATGCTCTTAAATCATGAGGAGATGTCTAGGATAGTGTTTTGGACTATGGGCAGCTTGAGTTATGTTACATGGCGAGAAGTTATCATATCTACAGTAATAATATTGCCGTTGAGCTTTATCGTATATCTTTATTCTAAAGAATTAAATGCTTTATTGACAGGGGAAGAATCTGCGTATCATTTAGGAATAGATATAGAAAAGACGAAAAGGATATTACTGGTTATAGGTTCACTTATAACAGCGGCGGCTGTATCTGTGAGCGGTATTATCGGCTTTGTTGGACTTATCATTCCGCATATCGTCAGACTTTTTACAGGGCCTGATCACAGGATGTTGATACCGATAAGTGCTATATCTGGAGGAATTTTTTTAGTATGGGCAGATACATTGTCGCGATTCATATTGTCTCCTGCGGAAATACCTATAGGGATTATAACATCAGCAGTAGGAGGCCCGTTTTTCCTGTATCTCCTTGTCAAAAACAGGAGGAATAAATGATGCTTGAAATATGCGATTTACATTACGCTTACGATAGGAAGGAAATTTTAAAAGGGATTACCATGAGCATACCTGAGGCCAGTTTTCTGGGCATAATAGGTCCTAATGGGGCAGGAAAAAGTACGCTTTTGAAGAATATGTCGGGTTACTTGAAGCCATCAATGGGTAGGGTCCTTTTAGATGGCGTTGATATAAGTAAGATGGACATAAAGAAGAGGGCAAGGCATATTGGCTATGTGCCCCAGAATACCGCAATAGATTTTGATTTCACCTGTGAAGATGTGGTAAAAATGGGGCGAATGCCTTATCATACGTGGTTTCAGAAAGAGACGGAAGATGATTTTAAGGCTGTAGAGTACGCTATGAGAATTACGAATACATGGCATATGAAGGATAGATTGATAACACATCTTAGCGGTGGCGAGCGACAAAGGGTATTAATAGCTAGAGCTATATGCCAGCAACCAAAAGTTTTGCTTTTGGATGAACCCATATCCCATCTTGATATAAAATATCAGTATGAGATAATGAATATGCTCCTGGATTTGAGTTATAACGGAATAACCGTTATAGCTGTACTCCACGATTTGAGCATAGCATCACAGTTCTGCCAGAAGCTGGCGCTGATTCTGGATGGCAACATTATAGCATTTGGTAATGCTAAAGAAGTGATTACTGTTGAAAATATAAGACGGGCCTATGAAACTGATGTGGTGATTATTCGTAGCCCTATTAGTGGTATGCCTGTGGTGTTGCCTTCGCAGATGTATAAGCCGCAAAAGGAGGCGACGTGGAATTGCCCAAAGGGGTAATGATAGCAGCTCCTCATAGCGGGTCCGGTAAGACGACGGTGAGTATGGGGTTGATGGGTGTATTATCTAAAAGGTACAGGGTTAAACCATACAAAGTAGGACCTGATTACATTGATCCATCGTATCACAGGTATATTACCGGGACGCCATCTACCAATCTGGATATTTTTATGTTGGGTGAAAATACGCTTAAATTTCTCTATGCTAGAAATACTGACAGGTACGATATATCTTTGATAGAAAGCGTTATGGGGCTTTATGACGGCGTAGGCACCACTGCTTATGGAAGTTCTGCTCACGTAGCAAAATTGTTAAATCTCCCGGTTATTTTGGTAATAGATGCGGGGGCTATGGCTGCCAGTGTGTCTGCACTGGTTTCAGGATATGTGAATTATGATAAGAGGGTAAATATAGCTGGTGTCATATTCAATAAAGTGGGCAGTGAGAAACATTTTCACCTGTTAAAAGAGTGTGTTGAAAGGGATACGGGATTAAAAGTGTTGGGGTATTTGCCCATGGATAAGGCTATCGAACTTCCCAGCAGGCATCTGGGTCTTGTGCCTGCCAGTGAGATGGTAGGATTAAATGCTTCCTTTGCACGATTAAATGAGTTGATTGAAAGATATATAGATATAGACGGGATACTGAAGATAGCAGAACAGGCGGGTAGTGTATCCTATCAGGCTCCAGAAAAAATAGTGCCGTTAAGAAACAAGGTACCTGTAGCAGTGGCTATGGATGAGGCTTTTAACTTCTATTATAGTGACGGCCTTGAGCTACTGGAGCAGTTGGGCGGTGAATTGATACCCTTTAGTCCCATACGCGATGATAAGATCCCCGATGGTGTAAAGGGGTTGTATTTAGGTGGTGGATTTCCTGAGATATTTGCTAAGGAACTTAGTGAGAACAATAGCATGAAATCGTCTATAAAGGATGCTGTAAGAGAGGGTATGCCTGTTTACGCTGAATGCGGCGGGCTTATGTATCTGACGAGATCCCTCAAAGATTTAGCAGGTTGTACCTACGATATGGTAGGTATCTTTGAAGTGGGTAGTGAGATGACCCGGAGGCTTCAACGCTTTGGGTATGTTCAAGCTGAGGCATTAAGGGATAATATTTTGATGACCAAGGGAGAGATAGTAAAAGGCCACGAGTTTCACCATTCGACTTTAAAGGGTTATAATGAAGATAGCGCCTGTTATGAGGTGTCTAAACCTGATAAAAGCGCCATATGGAAAGAAGGCTTGTTATACCGCAATTGCCTGGCGACCTATGTGCATACACATTTCTGGTCAAATCCGGGTATGGCAAAGCGTTTTTTACTGATGTGTGAGGAGATGTGGTAAAATGGCTATGAAGATAATGGTGCAGGGAACTGCTTCGTCAGTGGGCAAAAGCTTGATAGTTACAGCCTTATGCCGGATATTTAAGCAAGACGGTTATAAAGTTGCACCTTTTAAATCTCAGAACATGGCATTGAACTCATATATAACAGATGATGGATTGGAGATGGGCAGGGCTCAGGTAGCTCAGGCAGAAGCATGTGGGTTAAAGCCAGATGTGCGCATGAATCCTATACTGCTTAAGCCCACTTCTGATCGCAAATCCC
The DNA here is from genome assembly GCF_900129075.1 of Caldanaerobius fijiensis DSM 17918. Classification (NCBI taxonomy): domain Bacteria; kingdom Bacillati; phylum Bacillota; class Clostridia; order Thermoanaerobacterales; family Thermoanaerobacteraceae; genus Caldanaerobius; species Caldanaerobius fijiensis. Next base: position 34,889 of record NZ_FQVH01000011.1, on the reverse strand, counting down.
AGGTTATACTCATGGGAAAAGTGTATAAGACCATGTCGGCAGTGGAATATCAGAAATTCAAGCCGGAATTGGCTAATTTTGTGGCAGATGTGTTTCATAGCCTTGAGAAAGAATACGATATCATCGTAATAGAAGGAGCAGGTAGCCCCGCTGAAATAAATTTAAGAGAAGGAGATATAGTCAACATGGGTATGGCAGAGATCGCCGATGCCCCCGTATTGCTGGTAGGTGACATCGATAAAGGTGGCGTGTTTGCTTCGTTGGCTGGCACCATGTTGCTGCTGGCTGAAAGTGAAAAGGAGAGGGTAAAAGGAGTTATAATCAATAAGTTCAGGGGAGACATAGAAATATTAAAACCAGGTATTGTCATGCTTGAGGAGATTATTAAAAGACCTGTCCTCGGCGTAGTACCTTACGTTAATATAAAAATAGATGAAGAAGATGGGGCGACCGAGCGATTTTACAGGAAGACTACTTATCGAGATATTGAATACAGCAGTGGCAAGGATTCCAGCGGTGAGGTAATTGATGTAGCTGTATTACATCTTCCGCATATTTCAAACTTTACAGACTTTGATCCTTTAGAGAATATGGAAGGGGTGAACGTGAGGTACGTAAATGAAGGGCAGCCTATTGGTAAGACTGATCTCATCATAATACCTGGTACGAAGAATACCATTGGCGATCTATATGCGTTGAGACGAAATGGTTGGGAAGAGGAGATAGTAAAGCATAGAGAAAGGGGAGGATTTGTAATTGGCATATGCGGCGGATATCAAATGTTAGGAGAGCTTATTGAAGATCCTGGCAAAATAGAAAGCGATATGACAGTGTCAAGGGGATTGGGCTTATTAAATGTCAGGACTACCATAAAGGAGCATAAGGTTACAGCGCAGGTAAAGGCGGAGATATGCTGTGATTGCGAAATGTATAGGAGCTTAAATGGCATTAATATAGAAGGCTACGAAATACACATGGGTGATACGCGGCATGACGAAGGTGTAAAGGTTTTTGCTCGCATCTATAGGCGACTTAGTAGAGATGTAGAAATTTATGATGGAGCGGTATCAGATGATGGCAGGGTTTTGGGGACTTATATACATGGTATCTTCGAAAACAGCGAATTTACCAGGGCTTTTATAAATATAATACGGCAGCAAAAAGGACTTAGACCCATTGAAGCTTGCTGGGATTATAAAGTTTATAAAGAGAATCAATATGATGCGCTTGCAGATGTGGTGAGGAGAAGCCTGGATATGAGTAAACTGTATGAGATTATGAAGGAGAGTTTGCGGTGATAGAAGTCATTATTGCGTATATTTTAGATCTTATTTTGGGTGATCCGCAGGGGTATCCACATCCTGTCAGGATTATAGGAGAATTTGTGTCATTTCTGGAAGAAAAATTGAGGCGTATATATAAAGGAACTGAAGGAGAAAAAAAAGCGGGTATAATTCTCTGTGTAACAGTGGTCCTATTGACGTATGGAGTGGTATATGCCTTGCTTTTTGTGATATCAATCCTCGGGAAATATGCGGTAATGGCTGTAAGTATCTTTCTCATATATACGGCACTTGCTACGAGGAGCCTCGATGTGGAGGTAAGAAAGGTATATAAGTCGCTAAAGGATGGAGATATAGATGCTGCCCGAAAGCATCTGTCTATGATTGTGAGCAGAGAAACAGATAGATTGGATGAGAAGGATATTGCCAGGGCAGCCATAGAGACCGTGGCGGAAAATATAAATGATGGGATTGTAGCTCCTATTATGTATGCAGTTATAGGGGGCGCACCTCTGGTTTTAGCCTATAAAGCGGTCAGCACGCTGGATTCTATGGTGGGATATAAAAACGAAAAATATATCAATTTCGGATGGGCTTCTGCTAAACTTGACGATATTTTAAATTTTATACCTGCTAGGATAACAGGTATGCTAATACCTGTAGCTGCGTGGTTGCTGGGATATGACGGTAAAAGCAGTTTCAGGATAATGTTACGAGATAGATTAAAGCACGATAGTCCCAATAGCGCTCATGGGGAGGCGGCTGTTGCAGGTGCTCTTGGAATAAAATTGGGTGGGACAAATTATTACTTTGGCAGGCCTGAAAACAAACCCATTTTGGGGGAAGGCAAAAAGGATATAAAGGCGGAGCACATCATTGATGCCATAAAGATAATGTATATAACATCGCTGATTTCATTGCTCTTTTTCCTATTGGTGCGGTTTTTTATCATGATATAGTGTTATATATATTAAATTGCTAAAGGCGGAATTGTGGAGGTTGAAAATGGGACGTCTTATAATTATTACAGGCGGTGCTCGTTCAGGTAAAAGTACTTTTGCGGAAAAGCTGGCGTCAAAAACTGATAGCGTATTGTATATAGCTACATCTGTACCCTTTGATGATGAAATGAAAGATAGGGTTAGGAGGCATAGAGAAAGAAGGCCCTCCAGCTGGGACACCTATGAAGGGTATAAAGGTCTAAAAGATATTATTGCCGGCACTGATAAGAAAGCGGTGCTGCTGGATTGCGTTACTATAATGATTACTAATTTATTGATGGATGCAAATCTGGATTGGGATAATGTTCCTATGGATGTTATTGATGAGGTAGAAAAAGGCATTGAAAAAGAAATAATGGGAATCATTGAAGGAGCCAGGAAGTCATCAGCTGACGTTGTGCTCGTCACTAATGAGGTTGGAATGGGGTTGGTGCCAGAATACAGGTTGGGACGCATTTTCAGGGATATAGCCGGCAGAATGAATCAGCTGGTGGCAGCTGCTGCTGATGAGGTCTATATGGTGATAGCTGGTATTCCAGTGAAAATAAAGTAGGTTGACGAAAGAAGGTGATGATGCTTTGAAGGAACTTAAACGATTTGTGCTTATGCTCCAATTTATGACGCGTATTCCCATTCCTATAAGCCTTGAAGTAGATGAGGATGACTTCGGCAGAGGAAGCAAATACTTTCCTATCATCGGTTTTATACTGGGGCTCGCACTATATTTTACTTATTATATGAGCCAGATGGAATTGCCTGATGAGATATCTGTAATAATAGCTGTGGCCATGTCCTATGTACTGACAGGTTCAATGCATATAGATGGTCTGGCGGATACATTTGATGGCTTATTCAGTGCTAAAAGCAGGGAAAAAATACTTGAGATCATGAAAGATAGCCGTATTGGGACTAATGGCGTTCTTGCCATACTGTTTATGGTATTGTTGAAGATATTTTTTCTGGCGAATACAGACCCTCTCTATATACCTGTGGCTCTGATAATAGCTCCTGTAATGGGGAGACTGGCGATGCTGCCCGCTCTCGTTTTTTCAAAATCGGCAAGGGAAGGGAAAGGCCTTGGGGGATTATTTATCGGTAAAGTGAAATATATGGATATGATTATCGGGCTGGCTTTTGCTTTAATCATAGGCTTTTTTTTCAGCTATGTTTCTTACGCCGATATACTATTCATGACCGCTGCAGCCCTCATGAGTGGTTTTATTATCACGGCATATATTCAGTGGAGGATTGGTGGCATGACAGGAGATACATTGGGCAGCATAAGCGAGATAACTGAATTGATTGTGTATGCGTACATTTTCCTATGGGCAAGGTAGGTGGAATCTATGGGGAAGAAAATTATTGCAAGGTCTCAGGCTTCTTGCGGAGAATTTATACAAGGAATTATAGGCGGGAAAGAACTTATAGTATCATGCCCTATAGATATGTATTCCTATGCCTGCGTGGAGGTTGATGGGCCTATATATCCCCTGGCTAAAAAGGCAAAAGAGGCCGCTGTTCGTACCCTGGATTTTATAGGAGAAAAGAAGGAGGTTTTGGATAGATTGAGTATACAGGTACATTCGGATATACCTGTAGGAAAGGGTATGGGCAGCAGTACTGCCGATATTGCGGCGGTGTGTACAGCGGTAGCAGCGGTTTTTGGGGTGCAATTAGAGAGCACTGAGCTGTCGCACATAGCTGTGAGTATAGAGCCTACTGATAGCACCATATTTGATAAGATAACTCTCTTTGACTCCCGTAATGGGACGGTTATAGAACCGCTGGGCAAAGCGCCTGATATGTATGTGATTGTCTTGGAAGGACGGGATAGACTGGATACGATAGAGTTTCACAAAATCAAGAAGCATTCAGGGCATCCACTGGATGAGGCATACAGGCTATTGCGTTCCGGGATAGAAAAAGGATCTGTGGAAGATGTGGCCAGTGCAAGCACAATGAGTGCTTTAAATAACCAGCGTATACTGCCTAAGCCTTATATTGATTTTATTTTAGATAGTGCTATAGCCCGGGGTGCTGCGGGGATAACTGTGGCTCATACAGGTACGAGCATTGGTGTGTTGGTTGATGGACGCAAAGGGGATATGGAACGGATTGAGGATTTTTTTGTTCATTCCCATATCACGGACTATTATAAGGTGTATGGGCGGAAGATTATAAACAGTAAACCTGAGGTGGTCTGATGAAGATATATTTGATAAGGCATGGGCAAACAGAAGCCAACGCCAAAGGCGTATATCTAGGACAGAGTGAAACATCGTTGACTTCAAAAGGTGAACAGCAAACGGCAAAAATCATAGAGTATTTACGCATGGTAAATATCGATAAAATCTATACAAGCCCCAGCAATAGGTGTAAGATCATCGCTGACGCTTTTGATGCTCAGATTCCAATAATCGTCACCGAAGGACTTTTAGAAGAAAATTTTGGCATATTTGAAGGTTTGACCTGGCAACAGGCTAAAGAGCTATACCCTGAAGAGTGGAAAAGGTGGTGCAGCGATTTTTCTTATAAAATACCTGATGGAGAAAGTTTTATGGAATTTTATAAAAGGATTGTAAATGCCTTTAATAAGATCACTGAGGATGAGTCACATGATATTGCTGTTATAACCCATGCCGGTCCCATAAGGGCAATATTATCACACGTAGTTTGTGGCACCCATGATGCTTTCTGGAGGTTTAAGGTGGATAATGGGAGCATTTCTGTGATTGACGTTGTAGACGGCTATGCTGTCATTGAGAAATTCAATTTTGATTTTAAATGATTAAAAATATTAATTCATAGGTTGGATTGAGGTGTTATTATGCACGATGAAGAAGCTCTTTTGATATTGGCCCATGGTAGCAGGGCCGCTGGAACAGAAGAGGTTATATACAGGATAGCGGATAGAATTAAAAATATGTCTTCATTTAGAAGTGTTGTAGTAGCTTTTTTGCAGTTTAATCATCCTGATATCCATGAAGCCATAAAAAAGATCGTTGATGACGGCATAAAAAGGATCATAACAGTGCCTTTTTTTCTTTTTGAAGGCAACCATGTGCAGGAAGATATACCAAGGGAATTTGAAAAAGCAATGAAACAATATCATGTGGATATAAGGATGACAAAACCCATAGGATATGATGATAGATTGGTGGAAATCCTCATGGACAGGATAAGCGAGGCGATAAAATGAACGGAATGCATTTTATATGTGATCCCTTGGAAATCGAACGAAAGAGTTTTGAAATAATAGACTCCCATATACCTGCAGGGAAATTTGGCAGTAAAGAGCTATGGGTGCTTAAAAGGGTTATTCATGCAACAGCAGATTTTGATTATGTAGAGACGCTCAGAATAAGCCATGATGCTATTGATGCGGGGATCAATGCTTTTAAAAAAGGTGTTACCATAGTTACTGATACAAAAATGGTTGCGGCGGGTATAAATAAAAAAGCTTTAAATAAATGGGGATGCAATGTAAAATGCTATATCGATGATCCAGATGTGGTATCTTATGCAAAAAACAACTGTATAACCCGATCTATGGCTGCTATGATAAAGGCTGTAGAGGAACCTGATAATAGAGTGTTTGCCATAGGGAATGCCCCCACGGCGCTTTATCAACTCGTAGAATTGGTAAAAAATAGGAAGGCAAGACCAGAACTGATTATAGGAGTACCTGTGGGATTTGTGGGGGCGACGGAGTCCAAGGAACTCTTAAAAGCGCTGGACATCCCGTATATAACTATTGAAGGTAGAAAAGGTGGAAGCACTATTGCGGCAGCTATAGTTAATGCTCTACTTTACATGGCATAAAAAATCGGCGACTAAAAGGGGGCAATTGATATTGGAACGCTATTTGCTGAAAGATGGTAAAAAACTTAGATATGGCTACACCACAGGATCCTGTGCTGCAGCTGCTTCAAAAGCGGCGACGTTTATGCTATACACTGGTGTTGCGATAGATAGGGTAGAAATAGATACCCCAAAAGGCTGGAGGCTTTCCCTGGATGTTTTGGATGTATCATTAGGTAAAAACTACGCCAGGTGTGGTATTAAGAAGGATGGTGGAGATGATCCTGATGTCACCAATGGCCTTGTAGTATATGCTATGGCAGAAAGAGCTGAAAAAGGTATAGAAGTGAGGGCCGGGGAAGGAATTGGTACCGTTACAAAGCCAGGTCTACAAGTAGCACCGGGGAATCCAGCTATAAATCCCGTTCCCATGGAGATGATTTTTAAGGAGGTAAAAGAGGTTTTACCGCCGGACAAAGGTGTCGTACTTACGTTGAGCATACCAGGTGGCGATAAGGTAGCACAAAAAACTTACAATCCCAGGCTTGGTATCGTAGGTGGACTTTCTATATTGGGGACGACGGGTATTGTGGAGCCCATGTCTGAGGAGGCTTTGAAGGAGTCTCTGGCTTTAGAGTTGTCTGTTATCAGCCGCCAGGGAAATAGCCGGGTAGTACTGGTACCAGGTAATTATGGTCGGGATTATGCGGTAAAGATGGGATATGACGACAGAATAATCGTATCTTATGGTAATTATCTTGGCTTTATGCTGGATAAATCGGTAGAATACGGTTTTAAGAAGGTATTGCTTATAGGACACATAGGTAAACTTATAAAAGCATCAGCTGGTATATTTAATACCCATAGCAGGATAGCTGATGCCAGAGCTGAGATTATGACAGCCTATGCGGCCTATCTTGGGGCAAAACATGACGCTATAAAAGAACTTTTACATAGCAATACATCAGAAGATGCTTTAGATGTCCTGGACAGATATGGGTTGGACTTGAAGAAATACGGGCAATTGGTTGCAGATAGGATAAAAGAAAAATGTGAGGGATATACATACGGGGCCTTAGAGGTAGATGTGGTTTTATTTTCTCTCAAACGGGGCCTGCTGGCCAGAAGCCCTATGGAGGTGCAGGTATGATAAGCGTTGTGGGCGTTGGTCCAGGCGCATTGGAATACATAGTTCCTGAGGCCATGAAGAGGATAAAAAGTGCTGACATATTGATTGGTGGTGCCCGTGTCCTTTCTCAATTTAAGGATATCAATTGCGTGAAATATGTTATAAAGGCAGACACAGACTGGAGCGTTATTCTCAAACAGCCAGGACACAAAGTTATAATGGCATCAGGAGACCCCGGGTTATATGGCATTACGGAGCTGGTAAAAAGATATACTGACGAAGATATTGATATAGTACCGGGTATAAGTTCGGTGCAGTATATGTTTTCGCGGCTTCAAATGCCGTGGCACGACTGCAAGATCATAAGCCTGCACGGAAGAGAACAGGATGTGATTGAGGCTGTAAGCCGTTATCCTGTAGTGGCTGTATTAACTGATTGCAGGCATAACCCTGTATACATCGCAAAGATACTCTATGGCAACGGAATAAGGGACAGGCAGATCTATGTAGGAGAAAATCTGTCCTATGGTAATGAAAAAATAAGGAAGTTTTCTGTGGACGAGCTGGTAAATTATGATGGCGATTTTGATATAAATGTGGTGGTGATAAGATGAAATGGAGATATGTTACCCATGGCATTCCCGATGACATGTTTATCAGAGGCCAAATTCCTATGACCAAGCAGGAGATAAGGGCAGTGGTGCTTTCGAAACTTCGACTTATGGAAAATAGTATAGTATGGGATATAGGTGCAGGTACAGGTACGATAACTGTGGAAGCAGCTTTGTGCGCTAGAAATGGCAGGGTGTTTTCTGTGGAAAGAGACAGTGAGGCGGTAGAGCTTATAAAGTGCAATGTGGAAAAATTTGAGCTGGAAAATGTCACGATTATAAAAGGCCATGCACCGGAAGCATTACAGGATTTGCCTGATCCCGACAGAGTTTTTATAGGGGGAAGCGGCGAGAGGTTAGGGGATATTCTTGATGAAGTGGACCTCAGGCTTACATCAGATGGAATCGTAGTTATAGACTCTATAACCATAGAATCTACATATCAGGCAATTACTTTTTTTAAAACCCATGGATATATTACAGATGCGATAAGTATCAATATAGCGGTATCAAAGGATGTGGGAATGAAAACCATGATGCTGGCTAGAAACCCTGTTTATATAGTGACAGGTGTGAGGTGATTATATGGCGAGATTTTACGGGATAGGCGTAGGTCCAGGGGATCCTGAACTCATTACATTAAAGGCTGTAAAAATACTTTCTGATATCGATGTGGTAGTAGCACCATCGGGAACCGGGCAGGAAAGTATTGCTCTGGAAATCGTCAAACCTTATTTAAAAACGGCAGAAGTAGTTTTAATAGATTTTCCTATGACTAAAGATCATTCACTTCTTCAGAGAAAGTGGAAAGAAAATGTGGAAATAATAAAGGGCTTTCTGGATTCGGGTAAAAATACAGCTTTTATAACTATAGGAGATCCCATGATATACAGCACATATATCTATATTTTAAAACATCTGAATGGGTATAAGGTTGAAACAATTCCCGGTATAACGTCTTTTACAGCGGCAGCAGCCAGATTAAATATACCTATAGCAGAGGGTAGCCAGCCATTTGTGGTAATTCCATCCAATGATATTGATGTTATAGAAGAAGTGCTGTCCACTTACCATAATGTGATACTGATGAAAGTAGCCAGGAATTACGATGAAATAATACGCTTACTAAGTGAAAAAGGATTTGAGGCGGGTCTGGCTATAAGATGTGGACATCCAGATGAGGTTGTAACAAGGGACTTAGGGCAATTTTCAGGCAGAAAAATTGATTACCTTTCATTAATAATAGCCAAAAAGAGGTAAAAAGAGGCGGTGGTTATATATGATATATTTTATAGGTGCAGGCCCCGGGGATCCTGAACTTATGACGATAAAATCTGCAAAAATCATGGGTCAGTGCTAGGTGGTAATATATGCTGGTTCCCTGGTCAATCCTGAGATTTTAAGATACACCAGGGCAGAGGCCAAAATATACGACAGCTCATCTATGACCCTTGAGGAGATAATAGAGGTGATGAAAGATGCGGATGCGAAAGGATGGGATGTAGCCAGGATACATACAGGGGACCCGACTATATATGGAGCCATAAGAGAGCAGATGAGGTTACTGGATCATTATGGTATTGCATATCAGGTTATACCTGGAGTAAGCTCCTTTACTGCTGCAGCAGCAGCGCTGAAAAAGGAACTTACGCTTCCCGAAATAGCTCAAACCGTAATACTAACGAGAGCAGAGGGGCGTACCCCTGTCCCACCGGGAGAAAAACTATCAGAACTGGCGAAACATGGGGCAACAATGGCTATATTTTTAAGCGTACATGATATCTATAATGTAGTGGATCAGCTTAAATCCGGTTATCCGGAAGATACTCCGGTAGCGGTGGTTTATAAAGCTTCATGGCCTGATGAAATGATCATTGAAGGTACTTTATCCGATATTGCTCATAAGGTTGTAGATGCGGGGATTAAAAAAACTGCTATGATACTGGTAGGAAGGTTTCTGGGCGACGCTTTTCAAAATTCCCGACTTTACGATAAGACTTTTTCACACGGTTATAGGGATGGCATAAATACTTTTTTAAATGGTAAAGAGGCTTACGGCAAAAAAAATAGATTAGCTGTTATTGCCCTTACAAAGGGAGGATGTGAGATGGCCCGCATTCTCGGGAAAAAACTGAATTGCGATATCTATGTTAATGAAAAATTTGCTGAGGATGGCGAAATGGTCATAAAAGGCGATTTTAGGGATTTTGTCCATGGAATTTTTGAAAAATATGATGGTTTTGTATTCATTATGGCAATGGGAATAGTGGTAAGGGCCATATCGGGTATTGTTAAAGACAAAAGGGTAGATCCTGCTGTTGTGGTCATGGATGAAAAAGGCCGTTTTGCTATAAGCCTCCTCTCAGGGCATATAGGCGGTGCCAACGAGCTAGCCAGGCAGGTAGCAGATGTGATAGGAGCACAACCGGTTATAACTACAGCCACAGATATAAATGGTTATACGGCTGTAGATGTTCTGGCTAAGCGACATGGCCTGTATATTGATAATTTTAAAGATCTGGTTGCTGTAAACAGTGCTATAGTCAACGACGAACCAATAGCGTTTATATGTGATGGGAATATGCTTAAACTGATCAAATCTGACGATATCAAATTGCCACCTAGTGCTTTTGTGGTGAATATGGATGACGGTTCACTCAGGATACCGGAAGGTATAAAGGCGTGTGTATATATCACAGATAAGGTTGTGGACTGCGTATTTCCTCACGTGATTTTAAGACCTAAAGATATCTATATTGGCATAGGTTGTAAAAGAGGTATCCCTTCTGGTAAAATAATAGACTTTATAGAGAGGGCATTTGAAGAACTGGCTTTATCGCCTCATAGCATAGCGCAGATAGCCAGTGGGGAGATGAAAAAGGATGAAAAAGGACTTTATGGCGCTGCTGAGCATTTTTCTGTGCCTATAAGTTTTTTGGAGAAGAGAAAGATAGCTGATGTAGAAAATAGGTTTCCTGTTTCTGAGTTTGTGAGGGAAACCGTGGGCGTCGGCAGTGTAGCAAGGCCGTGCGCTTACATCATTAGCGATGGAGGAAAAGAGCTGGGATATTATTCTGGTGATGGCATTACGTTAGCGGTGTACAAAAAGCCATGAGGAGGTGTGGATTTTGGCCTGGATAAAGGTAGTGGGCATAGGTCCAGGGGATTATGGAAATATGACGATAAAGGCCATAGAAGCCATAAAAGAATGTGATGTTGTAATCGGTTATAAGACGTATATTGAACTTATAAAACCGATGGTGACAGATAAAGAGATTATATCCTCAGGTATGAGGCAGGAAGTGGATAGATGCAGGGTGGCTATAGAAGAAGTAATGGAAGGGAAAAACGTGTGCGTTGTGAGCAGCGGGGATGCTGGTATTTACGGCATGGCAGGACTTATTCTGGAGGTTATCAAAGAAAAAGGAATAAACCCTGGAGAATTAGGTTTTGAGGTAATACCAGGTGTAAGTGCCTTTAATGCAGCTGCATCATTATTAGGAGCACCTCTGATGAACGATTTTGCGTGTATAAGCTTATCTGATCACCTTACCAGCTGGAGCATCATAGAAAAACGCATAGAATACGCCAGCATAGGCGATTTTGTGATAGTTATCTTCAATCCGAGAAGCAAAGAAAGAGAGGAGCATCTGGGCAAAGCGCAGCAAATCATGTTGAAGTACAAAAGCCCATCTACCCCTGTTGGAATAGTGAAAAATGCGGGAAGGGAGGGACAGAGTGTGGTGATAACCGATCTGCAGAATATGCTTTTACATCCTATTGATATGCTGACAACTATAATAGTAGGGAAATCTGATACCTATATTTATGACAGCAAAATCGTTACTCCAAGGGGCTATAGCCTATGATATTGGTTTTAGGCGGAACCTATGAGAGTAGAATAGTAGCTGATTACCTGGTGAATAAAGGATACGACGTGACTGTCAGCACTGTCACGGAATACGGTAGCAGTCTGTACAGAGGGGGTCATACCCACGTAGGGGCATTGAATAAAGACGATATGGAGAAATATATAAGGGATAATGGGATAAACGTAGTTGTCGATGCCACACATCCTTACGCTGTAAATGTGAGTAGAAATGCTATGGAAGCTTGTGCAGATACCGGTATAAAATATATTCGCTATGAAAGAGAGAGCGTACAATGGAATTACAGTGGTATAATAGAAGTGAAAGGATATCGAGAAGCAGCAGATGTGTGCCTGAATTATCAGCGTATTTTCCTTACGATTGGGAGCAATGGCTTAGAATATTTTGCAGGACTTCTAAAAGCGGGAAAGGAACTGGTAGCCCGCGTATTACCTATGAGTTCTATTATTAAAAAATGCGAAGATATGGGTTTAAAACCTGATAACATAATAGCAATCAAAGGACCTGTTGGTTATGAGCTCAACCTCTCTATGTTTAAGGAGTACAGGGCTGATGTTATTGTAACCAAGGATAGCGGAAAAGTAGGTGGCGTGGTTGAAAAGATAAAAGCTGCAGAAGAGCTGGGGATAGATGTAATTATGATAGAGAAGCCGCCTTTAAGTTATCCTGTAGTGGTAAAAGACTTAGAACAGTTGATGAAAGAAATGGGGAAGGGATTATGAAATTAAGTAATTTAAAGGTTATAGGCATTGATCAAAATACCCCTATAGACATAAGAGAAAAAGTTGCATTTAACAAAAATAACATAAACGATGCTCTTAAACAAATTATACAAATAAAAGGAAGAAATGAAGCTAGCATAGATGAAGTGGTAATATTGTCCACCTGTAACAGGACGGAGATTTATACTTATGCTGAATCAGGTGAAATAGATTTAAGCTTTTTTTTATGCCGATACTTTGATGTAGACCCTGGTTATATAGAGAGATATATTTATCGCTATAATGGGATAGATGCCATAAGGCATTTATTCAGAGTTGCATGTGGGTTGGAATCTATGGTAGTGGGAGAAGAACAGATATTGGGCCAGGTAAAGGATGCTTATGAAAAGGCTCAAAGAGCTGGTACGGTGCATAAGGTGTTAAGCAGGCTATTTCTGGATGGAATTGCTTTGGGGAAGAATGCCAGGACGATAACAGGGATAGCGGACATACCTTTATCTGTAAGTTACATAGCTGTTAAATTTATTGAAGAGACCTTTGAGGGTAAAATATCTGATAAAAGCGTATTTGTCATAGGTGCCGGGGAAATGGGCAAAATTGTGATTAAAAATTTGATAGCAAAAGGGGTTCAAAGGATATATGTGACCAACAGGACCCATAAGAGGACTGTGGATTTGATGCTGGAGTTTCCACAGGTGATAGCGGTAAATTATGAAGATAAGTACAATGCTATGGCCAATTGTGATATAGTAGTTAGCGCTACTGATGCCCCTCATTATACTGTAAATTACGATAAATTTAAAGAGGTTTATAAAGGCAACAGAATCTGTATGATAGATATAGCTCTTCCGAGAGATATAGATCCCAGGATTGCGGAATTGCCAGGAGTAAGCCTTTATACCATTGATGACCTTAAAGGGGTTTCTCATGAAAACAACTTGAAAAGGCGCGAATTGATAAAAGATATAGAGCAAATGGTAGATGAAGCCGTAGAAAGGTATGTGCGATGGTTTAAGCAGCAGGAGCTTGTACCGGCGATAAAGGAAATAGATGAGTTTGCAAAGAAAGTTTGCGAAGCAGAATACAATAGATTGAAAAATAAGGTGTCGCTAAGCGAAGATGATATGGAGCGGATAAAGATTGCATTGCACCGAGTAGCGTCCAAGATGGCTAACAGACACATAAAATATATAAAAGAACATGGTGGTGTGTGATGAAAATAAGGATAGGAAGTAGGGCCAGCCACCTGGCACTGGCTCAGACGCAAATTGTTATAGATGCTTTAAAATCTATTGATAACAGCCTGGATTGCGAAATTGTGAAGATCTCAACCCGTGGAGATAGATGGGTGGACAGGCCTTTAAGCGAAATAGGAGGGAAAGGGCTATTTGTCAAAGAGATAGAAAGGGCACTGTTAGATGGAGAGATAGACATAGCGGTACACAGCATGAAAGACATGCCTGCCGAGCTGGCTGATGGGCTTTGCATAGCTGCTGTATTAAAAAGAGAAGATCCCCGGGATGCCCTGATTTATAATAATGCGTCAGCTGATAAGAAAATACTTGCTAACAGCACGATGGAGCATGGAGGAGCAAACAATCAATTAAAAGGATTGAGGCCTGGTGCAAGAATTGGTACCAGCAGCCTTAGAAGGACAGCACAGCTAAAAAATCTGGACAGCAGCTTTGAAGTTGTGCCTTTAAGAGGGAATGTAGATACCCGTTTGAAAAAGATGAAAGAACAGGGCCTTGATGCAATTATATTGGCGGCCGCGGGGTTAAAAAGGTTAGGTATGGATAATATAATAAGCCAGTATATTTCTGTGGATATTATGGTTCCAGCGGTGGGACAGGGCGCTATAGCGGTGGAAATGAGGGATGGTGATCCACTATATGATACGATAAGGCTTTTAAACCATCGGGAAACAGAGATATGCGTAAGAGCTGAAAGGGCTTTTATGAATGAATTGGGCGGAAGCTGCAGGGTTCCCATAGGAGCGTATGCAGAAGTGATCGATGGAGATATTTCACTTTTAGGTATGTACCAGTTGGACGGCAAATTAAAAAAAGGGAAAATAGCGGGCAAAATTGATGAACCTGAGATTCTAGGTATAAAATTGGCCAAGCAGATCGTAAGCGGTACATCAATTTGAAATTGTTTTTAACTCGAGAGAAGAAAGAGGGAGAACATGGGTAAGGTATTTTTGGTAGGGATGGGTCCCGGTGACCCCGATTTGATAACCAAGAAAGCCGAGAGGGTTATAAAAAACGCGGATGTGCTGGTATACGACAGGCTTATAAATTCGGAAATCCTGTCATTGGCGAAGGCGGGGGCAGAGCTGATCGACGTTGGCAAATTACCTGAACATCACAAGGTACCACAAGATGAAATAAACAGGATACTGATAGAAAAGGCTAAGAATTATGAGATAGTGGCAAGGTTAAAAGGAGGAGATCCTTTTGTCTTTGGAAGGGGCGGCGAAGAGGCTCTATTTTTGCACCAGCATGGAATACCCTTTGAGGTGGTACCGGGTGTGACCTCTGCAGTGGCTGTACCGGCATATGCGGGCATACCTGTCACCCATAGGGATTTAAGCTCATCGCTGCACATCATAACAGGTCACGAGAGAGCCGGGAAAGAGAAAAGCGCTTTAGATTTTAAGGCACTGGCAGCTCTTGAGGGAACGCTGGTGTTCCTCATGGGGATAAAGAATATAGAGTACATAACCGGTGAGTTGATAAAAAATGGTAAGAGTGAAGATACCCCTGCTGCGGTGATATCCAATGGTACCATGCCGGATCAGGTAACGGTAATAGGTACGTTAAAGGATATATCTCAAAAGGTCAAAGAATCAGGCATAAGTAATCCTGCTGTAATCGTGATAGGCGATGTGGTGAGATTGAGAGGAAAGATTGACTGGTATAGACCCAGTAATGGTAAAAGAATACTGCTGACCAGGACTTTCGAGCAGTCGGTTGAATTGATGGATAAGCTGAAAGATTGCGGTTATCAAGTGATTTCATGTCCAACCATAAAGGTCGTGCCTGTCTACGATGCCGTAGGAAATTTTATAGCCAGTATAGATAAATACGATTACATGGTCTTTTCCAGCGTAAATTCAGTTAAAATTTTTAGAGAGGCCATATCCCTATATGGTTTTGATATAAGAAAGCTGAATGGTAAAAAGATCGCTGCTGTAGGCAAATCTACTGCTGACAGACTAAAGGGAATCAACATTTACGCTGATATCGTCCCTCAGGAATTTACATCTGATGCGCTGGCTGGTATGATGAAAGGAGAGATATTCGGTAAATACATTGCTGTATTTACGTCAGATATAGGTGGAGAAAAGCTCATAGAAAAATTGGAGCAATATGGAGGTTATGTGGATAAAATAGCGTTGTACAACAACGTTCCCAACTATGAGGTAAGAAGCCGTCTGATAGAGGAACTTAAGAGAGGAGTTGACATAGTGGTGTTTACCAGTCCTTCTACGTTTGAGTATTTCGCAAAAATAGCCGGTGAATATACCAGTTTGATAAATGACGTCCATATAGTGGCCATAGGTCCGGTAACACGAAGAGCTATTGAGGAATCAGGATATAGGGTTGATATAGTGCCCGAAAGCCACGATACAGAAGGCATAATTGACGCTATTAATTCATATTATGGGGAAAAATAATTTAAAAAATTATATGAAAGAGAAGTTCCAGAAAGAGAATTTATATCAAAAATATTTTTTGGTAAAACAGATCTTAAGAGAAATCAGCAGTTGTGAATACGATATTATAGGAGGGGGAGAAACTGATGGAAAATTCCAGAAAAATAGTGGTAGCGGGGCACATATGCCTTGATATAATACCGCGCTGGGTAAAAGGTAATTTATTTGATCTTGTTCCGGGACATTTGTTGGAGATGGATGGTATAAGTTTATCAACAGGAGGGGTTGTATCCAACACAGGGATTGACTTAAAAAAGCTTGGGTTTGACGTTTTACTGTTAGGAAAAGTAGGTGATGATTACTTCGGTAAGATTGTGCTGGATATATTAAGACGTGAAGGTGAAGAAATTGTTGAGGGCATGATTATAAGCCCGGGGGAAACGACTTCCTATTCTATAGTTTTAAATCCACCGGGTACGGATAGAATTTTCCTTCATTGTCCTGGTGCGAATAATACATTTTCGGATGGAGATATACCCTATGAAAAATTAAAAGACGCCTTTATATTCCATTTTGGATACCCACCTCTTATGCGGCAGTTTTTTATTGACGATGGGGTACATTTAAAAAATATGTTTGAAAAAGTAAAAGAGATGGGGGTTATTACAAGCCTTGACATGGCGATGCCAGATCCCAATACAGATGCGGGTAAAACCGATTGGATAAAAGTGCTGGAAAATGTACTTCCGTATGTAGATATTTTCTTACCCAGTATTGATGAATTGTTGTATATGATTGATAGGGAAAATTTCGAGAAACTGAATAAAGCTACAGCAAAGGAAGAAGTTATAACAGGTGATTTGTTGAGCAATTTGTCCGATAAATTGCTGGACATGGGGAGCAAGATTAACGTAATCAAATTGGGAAATCAGGGACTTTACCTCAGGACGTCAGATAAAGAGGCCTTTAAAGCAACTGCTTTAGATAAAGCCATAGATGTTTCCCTCTGGAGCAATAAAGAGCTTATGGCTCCGTGTTTTGATGCGCCGGTAATAGGTACTACTGGGTCGGGGGATGCAACTATTGCTGGTTTTCTTGCGGCTATAACTCAGGGAACATCGCCAGAGATGGCGATAAAGATTGCCATAGGGGTTGGCTCCTTTAGTGTGGGGTCTATTGATGCTACAGGAGGAATAAGGCCATTATCTGAGGTCCTTCACAGGATAAGAGAAGGTTGGGCGTGTATGCCTCTCAACATTTCTCATGAGGGATGGATTCATAAAGACTTTTACGGCGATATATTTTTAAAGGATTTTTCTTAATTCCTCCATATTGCGTGGGGGATGCTGATGCTTTATGATACCCCTATCTACGAGCAAGCTGTATATTTCCACTAGCATGGGCTTCTTAAGTTTAGCTATCTGTAAAAGCTTTGAGTCGCAAAATACTTTGTCGGGGGTACCGCTGCTTACGATTTCTCCTTCTTTCATGATGTAGATATAGTCTGCCCATGAATAAGCCAGTTCTACATCATGTGTAGATACGATTATCGTTTTACCTTTAATGGATAATGCATTGAATATGTCTATTATTCCTTCAATATGGTAAGGATCCAGGTAAGCGGTGGGTTCATCAAAGATTATAATTTCAGGGTCCATTGCCAGAACGTCGGCAATGGAAACCCTTTTTTTCTGCCCGTAACTTAGAAAATGGGTAGGCTTGTCTTTTAATAGATAAGTATCGGTGGATTTAAGTGAATCCTCTACCCGTTGCTTTACTTCAGGTATAGGAAGATTAAGATTCATGGGACCGAAAGAGACCTCCTGCTCTACACTGGCTGCAAATAATTGAATATCAGGGTTCTGAAATACGATGCCCACTTTTTTTCGCAGTTGGATCAATGATTTGCGATCATATCTTACTTCCTCACCATTATAAAAGAGTTTGCCTTTTTTGGGTTTCAGGATACCATTTAAGTGTAAAAATAGAGTGGATTTCCCCGCGCCATTGGCACCCAGCACAGCGATCTTTTTGCCCTTTTCCACTGCTATTGACACACCTTTTAAGGCCTTAGTACCATCAGGGTATTCGTATTCCACGTCTTGTAACTGAAGTATATACTTCATGATGTATAACCTCCTGTCCATAGAACTAGAGCGATAAGCGTAAACACTGTAAATGCGATAAACGCTATATTTGTATAAGAAATCTTGTAGCTGTTCTCTAAGAGCCTTATATCGCCATTATAACATCGGGATTCCATGGCAATATATAGCTGTTCAGCATTGGTATATGATTTTATAAACAAAACAGAAATCAGATAGGCGAGGGAGTTTAGTGCTGTTTTAAAAGAAATATAGCCCAGCCGTGAATCCTGAGATATATATATTTGTTCTGCCGTCTCTATCAATACAAATAAAAATCTGTATATAAGCTCCATCAAGTCTAGTAAGAGGGAAGGAACCTTCATTTTTTTAAGTACTGACATAAATTCGGGCATAGGTGTTGTAAGCGAGATAAAGTATAGGCACGATACAATGCTAAGGGATCTGGAGAATAACAGAATTCCTGTAGCAACGCCCTTTTTACTCAATCCTATATAGATATGGGCAATTCTCATATATATTATAAACACATCTGGTTTATTGCTTGTACCAAATAAAATGGTTATGATGCCCATAAAAAGGAATGTCAAAGGTAAGCTCATCAATTTAAGATAAAAACGCAGGGGTATACCGGCTCTCAAGATAGAGATGGATGCAATTATGATAATTATTGCTATATTTATGTATATATTTGGGATAAAGCTCAGCAGCATCATGGCAAAAGCGAAGAATATCTTTTCACCGGGGTGCACGTGGCGAAGTCTATTGATATACGCATATCTATCTATGGGCACTTTTTTTATCCTCTTTTCTTCCTTTTGTAAGACCTATATAATATCCTATAAACCCGGCTCCCACTGCTGCCTGTAGAGAGAATAATAGGCTTTCTATTTCTGAGCTGGGAGGTTCCCAGATAGGCTTGAACCAGGGTTTATAGGTTTTGTCAATGGAAGTTATCATTTGTTCGGCTTTATCATCAGATCCTGTGAATTTTGCGTTGTTTAGCGTGATAAGTGGGAAAACAGCGATACCGATTACCAGCAATACTAGCGATAGATTTTTTATGAAAAATTTTCTAGAAGACTTCATTTTTTAATTCCCCCTATACAACTTATTCATCTTTTGAAATTATAGATAGTTCTATTAATTCATTTTTGCTATATGAGGTGAGCAGATTTAATACTAAAACGGTCAATAACCCTTCACTTATGGCTAATGGCACCTGGGTTATGGCAAATATACCCATGAATTTTATGAGGGATTCTATTACTCCTCCCGTAGGGGACGGAAAGGCAACAGCCAGCTGAAATGAAGTAGTGACATATGTCATGAGATCACCCACCGATGCGGACAAGAATACTGCAAGCCATTGCGGTCCACCTATTTTTTTAATGCCTCTGTACAGGAGATAGGATGTTATTGGTCCTACTACAGCCATAGAGAAGGTATTGGCGCCTAGCGTAGTGATGCCGCCGTGAGCCAACAGAAGTGCCTGAAAGAATAAGACTATAAGTCCTAGAACGCTCATCGCTGTAGGGCCAAACAATATTGCGCCAAGGCCTACACCTGTAGGATGAGAGCAACTTCCAGTGACAGAGGGTAATTTTAGTGCTGATAGTACAAAAGTAAATGCGCCAGAAAAAGCTAGAAGCAATTTTAGTTTTGGGTCTGTATTTACAATTTTCTTTATGGATATCAAACCAAATATAACAAAAGGCAGTGCTGCTATGCCCCATATTAAGCACCACTTAAGTGGCAAAAAACCTTCCATAATGTGCATTGCATAAGCTATATTAGGAAATATTATCATTGCTAATATCATAATGAGTAAATTCCTTTTCTTCAATTTCTTATACCTCCCGTTTTTTAAAAACATTGAGGAACCTAAATAACACCTAATAAAAAAGAACCCTCTGCCTACGTGGCATAAGGGTTCCCCTTAAAATGTACACACAATTCTACCCTGTACATTTTAACAACCACACCCCCTATCGACCGTAGAGTTAACGGTGTATTCATATAGGCAGGTCTCCTGACTTAAGTTCATCGCCATCTTATACCTTCCCGGTTACCCAGTGGTATTATTCATAAGAGGCTCCCTATCACAGTGGCGGGACCGTGTAGGATTTTCACCCAGCTTCCCTATTAAGTTTAATCCTGAGGATTAAACACCTATATGTATCAATTATTTACTTTTATTTCATGATACACTACTTTTTAAATTATTACAACACAAAAAATTTCGTAATTTGAATACTACAAAATTATTTGAATACAAAAATAGGTTGCTGGAGAAAAAATTCACTTGCCGATGCCATTGAATTTTTTCGGAAGTAACTTGTTTGTAAATATTGTAAATTACGGATTTAAGTTATAATATGAGATGATAGAATTTATATCTTATGAGTGGTATAATCGAAATGAAAGCTGGCGTTTATAACGAAATCATAAAAAAGGGTGATATGCTGTGCAGATAGATAAAAGGCCAAGGAGATTGAGATATAACTCTCATATAAGAGATATGGTAAGGGAGACAGATATAACTGTTAATGCCCTTATGTATCCTGTTTTTGTTGTACATGGGAAAGGTATAAAACAGGAAATCAATGCTATGCCCGGAATATACCGTTTTTCTATTGATATGTTGCTTGAGGAATTAAAGGAGGTTGTATCACTTAATATACCATCTATTATGGTATTTGGCATACCGGATCATAAAGACGAAATGGCCAGTGAAGCTTATGATAAAAACGGTATTGTACAGCAAGCTATAAAGGCTATTAAAGATAGGTATCCGGAACTGGTGGTTACCACTGATGTATGCCTATGTGAATATACTGCTAATGGTCACTGTGGACTGGTCAATAATGGAATGATAGTCAACGATCCTTCTGTGGAACTCATTGCCAGAACTGCTTTATCCCATGTGGAGGCAGGAGCGGATATGGTAGCCCCTTCTGACATGATGGATGGTAGGGTAGGTGCTATCAGGAGGTTACTGGATAAAAGCGGCTATGATCATATACCTATCATGGCATATAGTGCCAAATATGCTTCGGCTTATTACGGTCCATTCAGGGAAGCTGCTGATTCTGCTCCTAAATTTGGGGATAGGCGGTCGTATCAGATGGATCCGGCTAATGCAAGGGAAGCGTTGAGAGAAATAGCTCTGGATATTGAAGAAGGAGCAGATATCATTATGGTAAAACCTGCTTTAGCATATCTCGATGTAATAGCAAAAGCCAGAGCTACTTTTAATTATCCTGTAGCAGCTTATAATGTCAGCGGTGAGTATTCTATGATAAAAGCTGCGGGAATGAATGGATGGATTGACGAGAAGGCTGTGGTTATGGAAACAATGACTGCAATTCGCAGGGCTGGTGCTGATATAATAATAACGTATTTTGCAAAGGATGTGGCTAGATGGCTTATTACCCGATAATGCTGGATCTCTCAAACAAAAAATGTCTTATAGTGGGAGGAGGCAGCGTTGCTGAACGCAAAGCCAATGACCTTTTAAAAGCAGAGGCTTGTGTCACTATAATAAGCCCGAAGGTGACTGAAGGCATAGAAAACCTGTACAGGGAAAGACGTGTGGATTTAAAATTAAGAGAATATCAACAGGGAGATCTGGAGGGTTATTTTCTTGTTATCGCTGCTACTGATGTTCCAGAAGTTAACGAAGAGATATATGCGGAAGCTTGTGATAGAGGTATTTTGATAAATACGGTAGACCAAAAAGAGAGGTCTATGTTTATATCTCCGGCGGTACTGAGAAAAGGCGATCTTATAATTGCCATATCGACTTCTGGAAAGAGCCCTTTGTTGGCCAGAAAAATAAAGCAGTTTCTCGACGATGTGATATCAGATGACATAGTTAATATAGTATATAAGTTAGGGGATATAAGAGATGATGCAAAAGCTCGCTTTGATAATATTGAGGATAGGATCAGGTATTACGAAGATGTGATAAAAAAGTACATAAGGGAGTGATATTATGAATAGATCGATTTCCCATGCGTTGTTTGAAAGGGCAAAAAAGGTTATGCCTGGCGGTGTAAACAGCCCTGTCAGAGCTTTTAAATCGGTTGGGATGAATCCTCCGTTTATCGCCAGGGGATATGGGAGCCATATATGGGACGTAGATGGCAATGAATACATAGATTATGTCAATTCATGGGGACCGCTTATATTGGGACATGCTCATCCAGCTGTCGTTGATGCTATAAAAAGGCAGCTTGAGCTAGGGACTAGTTATGGCGCTGCTACGGAGATTGAGGTAAAAATGGCTGAACTGGTATGTGAATTGGTTTCATCTGTGGAAATCATAAGGATGGTAAATTCAGGGACAGAAGCCACCATGAGCGCTATAAGGCTGGCAAGGGGTTATACAGGCAGAAACAAGATAGTAAAGTTTGCAGGCTGCTATCATGGCCATTCTGATAGCTTGCTTATAAGGGCTGGATCTGGAGCCACTACTTTTGGTGTTCCGGACAGCAAAGGCGTACCAGGGGATATGGCAAAAGATACATTGATTTGCAAGTACAATGATGTAGCCATGCTGAAAGATATCTTTGAAAAATATGGTAGTGAAATAGCTGGCGTGATAGTCGAGCCTGTAGCCGGCAATATGGGGACGGTTTTACCTCATATGGATTTTTTAAGAGCTCTCAGGGATTTGACAGGTAAATATGGAGCATTGCTTATATTTGATGAGGTCATGACGGGTTTTAGGGTTTCGCTTAATTGTGCTCAGGGATTATATGGTATCAAACCCGATCTCACTACATTTGGCAAGATAATTGGTGGAGGTTTACCTGTAGGAGCTTACGGAGGACGGGAGGAAATCATGAGATATATTTCACCTGATGGACCTGTATATCAGGCTGGGACATTATCAGGAAATCCTCTGGCGATGGCTGCAGGTTATGCTACATTGACTTTATTAAAGGACAATCCTGAAATTTACCATGAATTAGCAAACAAAGCTGAATACCTAAAAAAGAATTTTTGCGAGATAGCTAAAGAGAATGATATAGACATTAAAATTAACAATGTGGGATCAATGATGACTGTTTTCTTTAACGATGTAGATGTGGTAGATTATGAAACGGCGTTAAAATCCAGGACCGATATGTATGCTGCGTATTTTAAGGAGATGTTAGAGCAAGGTATATATATGCCTCCGTCTCAATTTGAAACTTTCTTTATCAGTACAGAGCATAGCTATGAAGACCTGGATAAAACTATTGAAGCTTTTAAATTGGCAATGGAAACATTGAGGCGTTATATATAGCTTCAGCGGCCCGGAAAGGTTAAATGCTTGATAAATAGCTTGACGTTCATATAAAATATACATAAAACAAACGGGGATGAGGGGAGTTTAGGTGCTACTGGAACTTATAAATTATCTTTTGATCCTGACAGTTTTGAATGTTTTGATACCCACTTTTTTTGCTAGACTTCTTCATTATAACGTCCTTTGGAAGGGAAAGGCTGAAGGCAGGTACGTAGTGCTGACGTTTGATGATGGTCCGGATCCTATTTATACCGAAAAAGTACTGGATATTCTTGATAAATACAATGTCAAAGCGTGCTTTTTTATGGTAGGTGAGAAGGTTTTAAAATATCCAGACGTGGCAAAACAGGTGGTAAAAAGAGGCCACGAGATAGGTATTCACGCTTTTCGACATAATTTGAGGTTTATTATTAATCCTTTGGTTACGAGAAAAGAATTGCTTAAAGCTTTTGATGCCGTGAAGCGGGTAACAGGTGTGTCTCCTGAGTATGCCAGGCCGCCTTGGGGCTGTTTGAATCCTTTTTTTTACAGAGAATCCAGGAGACTGAATTATAAAGTGGTTTTGTGGTCATTTATGAGCTGGGACTGGGGAAGGACGACGGCAGATTATATAACAAAAAGAGTTTTATCCAGGGTAAAAGATGGTTCTATACTTATATTTCACGATAGTGGTGATTCACCAGGCGCTTATAATGGCGCACCGGCGATGATGATAGAGGCTTTGGAAGTGATTATAAAACAGTTAAAAAATGAAGGTTATAGTATAAAGCCCCTTGGTGAGGTGTGTTGATTTGTGAAAAATGTATTTTTATGGTTATGGATGAAATGGGAAAAGTTATATGAAAGAATTGCGGGCATAGTATATATTAGCGACGAAAATATATTTAGAATTGCTTTAAAAAGGTATCACGGTAAAAATATTGAATTATCAGATGGGACATTATTGAAAAAAGGAGACGAATATATTGAGTTGCATTTAAATAATAAATTGGCTACCAGTGTATTAAAGGATATGAGTCCTTTGTCGATGCTGAAATGGGTTAAGTCGAGTTTATATGGATTGGCACAATTTGTAAAAAACGAACCCTATGTGAGAGCAGATGTGATGATGGGTTTGACTATTTTTGGTATAAAAGGTATAGAACGTTTTGGTTTTGAGATTGTAGAACTAAATAAGGTTGAGAGTTTCTTGGTATCAATATATGAAGGCTTTTTATATGCGATTTTCCATGGCAAGACAAAAGCGTTATATAGCAAAAATCAGGCGAAAAAGTTTAAAGCCAGAAGAATTCTCATGTCGCGTAAAGTATTGCTCGAATTATATGGAGATGCGAGGTAGAATAAATGAGCTATTTGAATAAAAAGAATTATATTTATATTTTATTGACAATTTTTATAAGTTTTTTTACGCTTTATATCATTTTTAAAATAACAAATGAAAATAGCTTGGTTTATTTAAAAAGACTTGATGCTAAGTATATATCTATAATTATGGCTGTAATTTTTTCTAGTTTATTTATTGATACGATACGTGTATCTGAACTTTTAAATGCCATGGGAGAAGATCTTCCGTTCTGGTATTTGATTAAATTTAACCTTTCAATGTTTTTTATTACGGCGGTAACACCTTTTGGTTCAGGCTCATTGCCTCTGGCTATATATCTTTTTAATAAAAAGAAAATCGCACCCAACAAAGGGCTTATGATTTTTACTTCCAAGCTGTTATTTTCAGGGATATTTTTTGGCACAATACCTCCCATATTGTTGATTTTTTTCCGAAAGCAAATTCAAATGAACGGCTATATTTTATACTTTGGCTTATTGGCCAGCTGCATATCTACTTTTTTACTTATAGTTATGATATATATTATACTTAAGCCTGAGATGGTTATTGCTGTAATAAGGTGGTTTAACAGCTTAAATTTATCTAAAAAATATAATTTAGATAGGTATTGTCAGATTGCAATAGATGAGACTATAGAATATAACAAACGGTTTAAAGAACTTTTTTCGGTTGGTAATAACTTCAGGCTATTGTCAGGGCAATTGGTGTATTCCGTTGTATATTGGATACTTTTTTACAGTATAGCACCTATTATTTTGATAGCGCTGAAAATACATTTTAACTGGTTTGCTGTTGTAGCAAGACAATTTATTTTTTACGATGTGCTTTCTTATAATTTTATTCCCAGCGGCGCTGGAATTATGGAGGTGGGTTTTACGGCCATTTTTTCTCACGAAGTTCCTAAGGCGATGTTAGGTATATTTATTGGCATATGGAGATTTTTCACTTATCATGTATATTTGCTGATATCCTCTATTGGCTTTTCTTTGACACTTAGAGAGTACAGCAGTCAAAAGGTATAGGGTGATGCATATGCTAAATAAAAAGCGGATATTATGGTTATTAACTCTTATATTTATAGGTGTGGTAGCAATAACTGTTCGCCTGGGTGTTATACAGATTGCCGAAGGACCCCGTTACAAGGCTATGGCTACTGCTCAGAATACTTTAGATGCTTCTATTATGCCCGTAAGAGGTGAAATAAAGGATAGAAATGGAAATCCTCTGGCTGTTAATGTTAGTACTGGAGATATATATGCCGAATTAAATGTAATAAATGATAGAAAAATGGGTAAGAATTATCCAGAAATTTTTGCAGAGAAGCTCTCTAATATATTAGGCGTTAAAAAAGATGATATTTTAAAGCAAATAACACAAAAGGATGCCGTGGAAGTTCTCATTAGGAGAAAAGTTCCGGAGGATATTATAAAAAAGATAAAACAAGCAAATTTAGAGGGTGTCAGAATAGTAGATAGCATGGGAAGAAATTATCCCTATGATAATTTTCTCTCTCAGGTATTAGGTTTTACCGGGATAGATAATCAAGGTTTAAATGGCATTGAAGCGATGTTTGATAAATACCTGTATGGCATACCGGGGAGAATTATCACACAGGTAGATGCTGCTGGCAGAATACTTGATAATGGTACGCAGAAATATTATGAAGCTACAAAGGGCGACGATGTAATATTGACTATTGATGAAGTTATTCAACATTTTGCTGAAGAAGCTGTACAGAAAGCTTATGTTGATAATAACCCTGAAAATGTCATAGCTATAGTGGTGGACCCGAAGACGGGGGAGATATTAGCTTTAGCCAGCAGGCCTGACTATAATCCCAATAGACCTTTTGATACATCACAGAAATTGTGGAATTCCCCGGCCGTTACGTTGAACTATGAACCGGGATCGGTATTTAAGACTATAACGGCTTCTATTGCATTGGATACAGCCACAGTTGGATTAAGCGATAGTTTTTACTGCAATGGGTATCTTAATGTAGCGGGCAGAAGGATAAATTGTTGGAAACCTCATGGGCAGGAAACTTTTGTGCAGGGTGTGCAGAATTCATGTAATGTAGTATTCATGGAAGTAGGTGAAAGGCTTGGACGGGCTACTTTATATAAATACATATATGCCTTTGGGTTTGGACAGCCTACGGGGGTTCAATTACCTGGTGAAGAGGCGGGGATTATTATTCCAGAAAATAAAGTGGGCCCTGTGGAACTGGCCACTATATCCTTTGGCCAGGGTATTTCTGTTACACCTATGCAGATGATTTACGGTTTTTCAGCGGTTATAAACGGAGGTAATCTGATGAAACCTCTTATAGTAAGGAAAATTGTGTCCAGCGATGGAAAGGTTGCTAAGGAGTATAAACCACAGATTGTAAGACAGGTAATATCCAAGCGTACTTCTGATGTCATGAGGGAAATTTTAGAGAGTGTGGTTTCAGAAGGTACTGGAAAGAATGCATTTATACCTGGCTATAGAGTGGGCGGGAAAACTGGAACAACCCAGGGGTACTCAAAAGGCCATTATGTGGCTTCATTTGCCGGATTTGCTCCTGTTGATGATCCCAAAATAGCTGTTCTGGTTGTCATAGATCAACCAAAAGGCGAGGGACATATGGGAGGAGAAATAGCTGCGCCGGTAGCTAGAGATATTATATATAATTCTTTGAGGTATTTAGGTGTCAAACCGGTATATAAAAACGACAGTGCAGGCAATATCGAGCTGATAATGCCGGATCTGATCAATTTAACATATAAAGATGCTGTATCCAGGATTTCAAAGTTGAATTTAAAATATCAAGTGATAGGTAAAGGTGATACAGTTGCAGCTCAGGTTCCCGACCCGGGTACTAAGGTCAATCAGAGCGAAACAGTTACGCTTATATTGAAGTAAGGGGAATTAGGTTCCATTTTAATTCTCCTTTTTTATTTTTTAATTTATTCACATTTTAAATTGCGCTTTTAATTTATTTATTTATATTATATAATTAAATTAAAATAAATTAAAAAGAAGAGGGGAGATAACATGAGTATTAAAGTTACTGTTTGGAACGAGAATTTAGATGAGGAGTACTTTGAAGAGCTTATGAAATCGAGGCCTGCGAATTGGAGACAATTACCTCCTGAAGTAGAAGCACAGTTCAGGGAAAGATTAAGAAAGATGTTTGAAGAGATAAGAAGTGTTTATCCTGAGGGTATTCATGGAGCATTAAAAAGACATCTGGAGGAAGAAGAAGACTTTGAGGTTAGAACAGCTACCTTGAGAGAACCAGAACACGGTCTTACAGAAGAAGTCTTAAACAATACCGACGTTCTGATCTGGTGGGGACATATGGCACACGACAAAGTTAGTGATGAAGTGGTAGATCGGATACAAAAAAGAGTTTTGTCTGGCATGGGACTTATTGTATTACATTCCGGGCATGAATCTAAAATCTTCAAACGTCTTATGGGAACAACCTGTTCTTTAAAATGGAGAGAAGCAGGAGAAAAGGAAAGACTTTGGGTTGTATCACCAAATCATCCGATTGTAGAGGGTGTTGGAGAATATATAGAATTGGAGCATGAAGAGATGTATGGAGAATTTTTTGACATTCCAGATCCAGATGAACTTGTATTTATAAGCTGGTATAAAGGTGGAGAAGTATTCAGAAGCGGATGTTGCTGGACGAGAGGCTATGGAAAAGTGTTCTATTTTAGCCCTGGGCATGAAACCTATCCAAATCTTCATAATGAAAAGGTTTTAAGAGTAATTAAGAATGCTATTCGTTGGGCAAGACCAAAGGCAAACAGGACGAATTTAACGAGTCAAAATGTAAATCCTCTTGAAAGATTGGATTAAATGCGATTGCAATAAAAATATTAAGGACAATAATGATTGATAAGCACGCCATTGCCTCAAAGAGATTGGAAGAGAGGGTTAACAATGAAACAGTTACCGTTTATCAGAAAAGAAAAAGGGATACATACTCTGTACGTAGATGGTGAACCCTATATAGTTTTAGGTGGTGAGGTTCACAATTCTAGTTCATCCAGCTTAGAGTATATGAAAGAAAAAGTATGGCCAAATTTGAGAGGCTTGAATCTCAATACAGTCCTGGTACCTGTGTTCTGGGAGCTTATAGAACCTGTTGAAGACAGCTTTGATTTTAAGCTGGTGGACGGGATTATAGAACAGGCCCGGGAGGAAAATGTACGCCTTATATTATTATGGTTTGGATTATGGAAAAATGGCGCATCAACCTATGTTCCCGGATGGGTAAAGAAAGACTATAAGAAATATTTCAGGGCACGTTATCCAGACAATGAGGCATCGGATACTATTTCACCCTTATGTGATGCGGCGGTAAAGGCAGACGCCAAGGCTTTTAGAAGGCTTATGAGACATCTTAGAGAGATTGATGGTGACAGGAATACTGTTATCATGATCCAGGTTGAAAATGAAATAGGTTTTCTGGGAAGTGAAAGAGATTTTTCGGATTTTGCAAATGCAGAGTTTGAAAAGCCTGTTCCTCCTGAGGTAGCAGTATCTTTTGGTAAAAGTGGCAATTGGAGTAAAGTGTTTGGCAGAGATGCCGCGGAATATTTCATGGCTTATCATTATGCCAAGGCAGTAGAAAAAATTGCAAAAGCTGGAACGGAAGAATATCCATTACCCATGTATGTAAATGCATGGCTTGAGCAATTTCCAGAGAGACCAGGTTCATATCCCAGTGGAGGCCCCATAGCAAAGGTTATGAAGATGTGGAAGATTGCAGCACCTACAATATACCTTTGTGCACCTGATATATATCTGCCAAGCTTCGCAGACATATGTGAAGAGTATACTACTAACGATAACCCCCTGTTTATTCCAGAAGCGAGAAGAGATGCTACTTCAGCTGCAAATGTATTTTATGCAATTGGCAAGCATAATGCACTAGGTTTTTCTCCGTTTGGAATTGAGGACCTTTTTGCACCTCCTTCAGCTGATAGTGATAGTACCTCTAATAATGAGACAGGGTTATATCTAGCTCAAAGTTATAAATTGCTAGGAAGCATGATGAATATTATACACAAATACAGAGGAACCGATAAAATGACAGGTTTCTTACAAAACAACAATAATGGCTGTATTATACCTCTTTCGGAGTATGACTTGAAATTAACGTATCTGCAACCGGAAGAGGGCAAGCCAATATCTGGAGGAATTGTTATAGAGGTTTCAGAAAATGAGTTTATTTTGGCCGGAATGGGTTTTACTGCGGAATTTCTTCCCAAACGTGGCGAAAAAGCTAAGGTCGGGTATATAAGAATTGAGGAGGGAACCTTTGAGAACAACAATTGGATAAGGAGAAGAGTTCTTAATGGTGACGAGGCTATGAGGATTTCAGTGGGGAGATATCCTGGTGCAATTCGTGTTGAAATGTATAAATATGAATAAAACAGGACAAGAGATGATAGGTAAAGTGGCAGATCCCTATGGCTGGCATAATATGATGCGAAGAAATTCAGCGAGGAGGAATGGTATTAGATGAAAAAAGTGCCAGAATATTATGATTTACTGCCAGGATACAGTTTTAATTTTTTGGTCAGTCTGGATTATATAAACAATCGTTTTCCAATGCATAGGCATAATTTCTTTGAGATTTACGTCGTTATTTCTGGACATGGAAAAGAAGTTATCAATGGAAAAGAATATTATCTACAAAGGGGTTCTTTGACATTCCTCCTTCCCTGGCACATCCACGAAATATTTGCAGACCCTGAAGAACCGTTAAGGTTGATCCGGTGCAACTTCGGCATGGAAGTGGTCATGGAAGACATCAACTCTCATGGTGGAATGGCAGAAATTGTATACAAGCATGTATATTCGGATCCTAGTATTCAGTTGCCACCGGATATAGCTGAACAGGTTATCACGATTTTTGAAGGCCTCCTGGAGGAATTTCGAGGCGATAAACCTTGGAAAGAGATACTGATAAAAGCAAAAATTATAGAGGTTTTAGTATATTTCAATCGGTTTAGAAATAAAGGCTCAAATCCCGAACTGCCTGAGGAATACAGGATTGTTGAAAACAGCGATATATCAAATTTGCTTCCCTATATTCATTTTCACTGTAATCAGGATATTACACTGAGTGATTTGGCAGAAAAATTTCATTGCAGCGAGACGAAGTTAAATGAGTATTTGTATTCTCATACCGGTTTAAGCTTTACAGATTATTTGAATGAAGTGCGTATAAGGTTAGCCTGTGCTCTGTTGTCCAATCCAGAACTTAAAATATCTGAGATTTCAAAAATAGTTGGATACAAATCCATGAAGACGTTTTATCGAGCTTTTAAAAGTTTAAAAGGATTTTCACCAGAAGAATTCAGGCAGTACTATTTTACAGAAGAGGGAAGAAAAGAACCTT
Source organism: Caldanaerobius fijiensis DSM 17918 (assembly GCF_900129075.1). Taxonomy (NCBI): domain Bacteria; kingdom Bacillati; phylum Bacillota; class Clostridia; order Thermoanaerobacterales; family Thermoanaerobacteraceae; genus Caldanaerobius; species Caldanaerobius fijiensis. Next base: position 3,633 of record NZ_FQVH01000011.1, on the reverse strand, counting down.
TTCCGTTTCCGTCTCCTTTGATGTGGAAAATCATCCACTACATTCAGCTCCATTATAGCGAAGACCTTACTCTTTCAGATGTAGCAAAAAAGTTCCATTACAGTGAATCTTCTCTAAGTGAGCTTTGCAAGCGTCAAACTGGTCAGAGCTTTATCGATATGCTCCATGAAATACGTGTTTTTCATGCCTGTTCGTTATTGTTATCAACAGATATGTCAGTAACAGATATTGGATTTGAGGTTGGGTTTAATTCCAGTGAGACTTTTTTCCGTGTTTTTAAAAAGTTAAAAGGGGTTTCTCCTGAAAAGTATCGGCAAAAAGCTAAAATTTTTACTGAAAAAATCAATACAAATAAATATAATTGTCTAAGTCAGGCATAAAAAATGAAAAAATGACATATTTTCTTTTAAAACTGATTTTATAATATAAATTAAGACACAATGATCATCTATCTGTTTCTATTAAAGGTAAGAGGGGGTAATTTTGGATGAAATTATGTATTTCAAGTTGGAGTTTGAGAAGCGAATTTGGGACAGACGGAATTGATATGATTGAATTTATTCGCTTGGCAAAGGAGGAGTTTGGCGCAGATGCTATAGAGTTATTGCCCATGCACATTAGTCCACCCACGACTCCCAAGCCCAAGGGATCATTTGGAGGTGGTGAGTGGGAAAAGATGTCAGAAGAAGAGCGACAAGCGATGTTTAAAAGAATGATGGAACATGTGCGTAAAATATACAAAACGAGACCTACAAACCTGGAAGAGGTCAAAGCTGCACTGGATAAATATGGTGTAAAGGTTATGAATATGCCCCTTGATTACGGTGATATTTCCAATCCTGATGATGAAACAAGAAAAGAAGACATTGAGATATTGAAAATGTGGATTGATATAGCCGCATTTTTGGGTAGTAAAAGCGTTAGAGTTAATACAGGTTTTAGATCAAGCGAAAAGGATTTAAATACTATTGTTTCTTCTTACAAAGAACTGGCAGAATACGGTGCAACCAAAGGTGTTGCGGTGGCCATGGAAAACCATGGTGGTGTATCAGCAGATCCAAAGAATATTGTAAAAATTTTTGAGATGGTTAATCATCCCAATTTCAGAATATGTCCTGATTTTGGCAATTTTGATGATGATATCAGGTACGAGGCGCTGGACATGATATTTGATCTCAATCCTATCCTGGTCCACGCAAAAACTTACGATTTTGATGAGCAGGGTAATCAAACACGCTTTGATTTTGGCAGATGTATAGAGATTGCCAAGAAACATGGCTATGATGGATATTATTCTGTGGAATTTGAAGGACAGGGAGACCAATTTGAAGGAGTAAGAAAAACTATTGCGTTGCTTAGAAAGTATCTTTAATGCTATTAAATCCATCCCATGAAAGATATTTAAAAGAGAGGAGTACGATGTTATGAAAAATGGAAAATTGCAAATAGGAATTATAGGATGTGGAGGCATTGCAAACGGTAAACATATGCCTGCGTTGGCTAAATTGAAAGACATGGCTGAAATGGTAGCCTTTTGTGATATTATTGAAGAAAGGGCTATTGCTGCGGCGCAAAAATATGGAACGCCTGACGCAAAGGTATATGTGGACTACAAAGAGTTGCTTAAGGATGATTCCATTGATGTTGTCCATGTGCTTACTCCCAATGTATCTCACTGCCCTATTACTGTAGATGCATTTGACGCAGGTAAGCATGTGATGTGCGAGAAGCCTATGGCAGCTTCTGCAGCGGATGCCAAGAAAATGCTGGATGCAGCGAAACGCTCTGGCAAAAAATTTACTATTGGATATCAAAACCGTTTTAGAGACGAAATCCAGACATTGTATAGGGCATGCAGACAAGGAGCACTTGGAGAGATTTACTTTGCTAAAGCTCACGCCGTTCGTAGGCGTGGCGTCCCTACATGGGGTGTATTTACTGATAAAGAAAAACAGGGTGGAGGACCACTTATTGATATAGGAACTCATGCCCTCGATTTGACTCTATGGCTTATGGACAATTATAAGCCCAAGTCTGTCACAGGTTCTGTGTTCTATAAGTTGAAGGACAAGCCAGAAGGCAACATGATGGGTCCGTGGGATCCAGCTAAATTTGATGTAGAGGATTCTGCCTTTGGGTTTATCAAGATGGAAAATGGTGCGACTATCTTCCTTGAAGCTGCCTGGGCGCTTAACACGACTGATGTGAGAGAAGCTGCTACTACGCTGTGTGGTACCGAGGGCGGTGCTGAGATAAAGGCTGGTGCATTTGGACGGCCGGAGTTGGTTTTCAACAGTGTCAAATATGGCAAACTTTTCGAAGAAAGGCCTCAATCTGCACCACCAATAGCTTACTTTGGGCCGAATGCAGAAACAGAGGGGGACAGGGAAGCAAGGCAATGGCTGCAAGCGATTATAAACGATACTGAGCCATTGGTTAAACCAGAACAGGCTTTTGTGGTGACTCAGATTCTTGAAGCTATTTATATTTCTGCTCAGACCGGAAAGACAGTAGAGTTTTAATAACATATAAATATCAAAGTAAAAGCTGTCTGAGGCCAGAGAAATTGGACTCAGGCAGCTTTTTTGTAATCTTTTTTTCTAACCAAAAACGGTTTTATGTAATCTATATATGTGAAACACTCGTTAGGTTGGCAATTCTGAACCTGGTATAAATTTAAAAAAGAAAGGGGGTGTAAGAACTCTTATGAGTTAAGCAAGAGGTATGGTAGATGAAAATATAATAAATATAGTAAGGGAAGCGATGCAAGGAAGCCCTGAAGCTTTTAGCAAACTGGTAGAAGTTTTTACGCCTATGTTACGGTCTATTGCCAGGTGTTATTTAAACGAGTATTTTGACATAGAAGATGTCCTGCAAGATGTTTGGATAAAGATATACACTAATTTAGATACCCTTAGGGAACCGGAAAAATTCAAGAGCTGGATCGCTAAAATAATGAGGTATCATTGTATCAAGGCATGTAAAACACAGCGGGCGATTCATGGTAGGTAGCTAGTTTTAGATATAGAAGAGAGGCACGATCTTATAGAACTTTATACCAGCGGCGACGAAATAGCCTTTGATCTAGAGAAAATGGAATTAAAGGATATAATCGAGGATATCTTAAGCAAAATTCCAGAAATGTACGCTGTACCGCTTAAGCTTTATTATATAGAGAATATGAGCGTAAAAGAGATTGGCCATGTACTAGCTTTAAATGACAGTACTGTAAAATGGAGGCTTTATCAGGGACGAAGTTTATTTCGAAAGCTGGCAGGAGAACAGCTGTTGAGTGGATATATTAGAATAAGACAAGCGGTGTAATGTCAAGTAGTATTTTTTGGAACCTTGAAAAATAAAGGCCTCAAAAACTCTAAAAAAGGCAACACTTAATAAACCCACCATATATTGGATAATAATGGAAGGAAACTTAGCTGATATTCAGTTAAATGTATTTACTAAATCTATCCATTACCTCCCGGTTGGTAGATTTGGCCTTTGCTCAGCAAGGCAAAGACCAGTCTTACAAGCTTACGTGCCGTTAAGACGAGGGCTCTCTTATGCTGGTGTTTGGTAACCTCATTGTACTTCTTGCAGTAAAAATCAGCATACTCTTTTGCGTGTATCCTTACG